>NZ_JBGCCS010000067.1:0-19975 GCF_041262645.1 Streptacidiphilus sp. EB129 | reverse complement strand
GAACCGGGCATGGAACCCGGCTATCCCCTCGGACCACGCCTCAACTTGTTTGACCGTCAGCTCATCAGCACACAGTCAGACCAACGAGCACGCACGCTCACAGTCACGCCCAGATGCGGTTGCAGTATTAGGCAGAAGCCCTCGGCGTGCAGCAGGCCAGCGACGGTGTCGGCCGAACAGCGGTGGCCGGCCGTGGTCAGTTCCCGCGACAGCTTCCTGGTCGACTTCGTCGTCCAGCGCAACGGTGACATCGGATACCCGCGCATGTCCTGCTCGACCAGTGCGAGCAGCGCGGGTACCAGTTCCGGGTCCAGGTCGGCCAGCTTCTTGCGGCCCCCGCCGGGCCGATGAACCCGACTGGTCGGTTCCACCGCGCCGTCCAGTTCGTCCACTCCGCGCGAGACGGTTCCCTCGCGCATTCCCGCAGCTCGAGCCGCCAATCGGATCCCGCCATGCCCTAACGACCGGGCCTCAGCCCCAGCTGCCAGACGGCGTTGCCGCTCATCCAGATGGGATCTGTACGGTTACCGGCCCTGGCCCGTAGTCGGTGGTGACGGTGAGTAGCGTGCTGTTTTCGCAGGTCGCCGCAGTGCGGATGCTTCCAGAGCGAACCGGCGCAGGGCCACACCGCCGTCAGCCGAGCGCGCGCATGCCCTTAATGACCTGCACATTCTCGCGGCGGAGACTTCATGACAAGCCGTCACCACCGACTACGGGCCAGAGCTGCTCGCTGGACAGACCCTCCCTACAGCCTCAGCACACGCTGACCCCGCCGTCGACGCGCAGGACGGCTCCGGTCAGATAGCCGGCCTCGGTGCCGCAGACAGTGTGGATCCACCACGCGATTTCCTCCGGCTGGGCCGCGCGCCCCAGCGGGATCCGCTGATAGTCGCACTTGGCTGATAGCACCTCATCGGACAAGCCAGACTTGGCGAGTGCGCTGGTTTCGGTCACCCCGGGGGCGACCGAGACGACCCGGACCCCCCGCGCGGCGATCTCGCGTGCCCAGGTCCGGGTGAGGAAGTCGAGGGCCACCTTCGTGCCGCCGTACACCGAGTTGGCGGGCCAGCCACGGCCCGCGGGGTTCGAGGTGACGTTGACGATCACCGAGCCGGGGTTCAAGTGAGGGAGCGCGGCCTGCGCCAGAAAGATCGGTCCGAGCAGGTTCGTCTCGATCTGCTGAACGGCCTGCTCCCTGTCGATCTCCCCGAGAACGGCCGGCCTGGTGATGCCGGCGTTGTTAACCAGCACGTCGATGCGGCCGAACTCCCCAAGCGCCGCATCCACGATCTTCTGCGGCGCGTCCGCGTCCGCCACGTCCGCCACGAGCGTCCGGATGCCTGGCCGCCCCTGGGCGGTCTCCTCCAGGGCGTCCCTCGTCCGACCGACGATCAGCACCAGGGCGCCCTCGTCCGCGAACAGCCGCGCTGTCGCCCGCCCGATCCCAGAGCCGCCGCCCGTGATGACCACGGTCCGGCGGCCCTGGTGGGATGCGCCCTCAGTCACGCCTGGGACGGGACGACGGAGGGCGTGGGGTTCGGCAGGATGAAGCGCCCGCCCATGGCGAGGAACGCCTTCTCCTTGTTGAGGATCTCCTCGCTGTAGTTCCATGCGAGCAGCAGGTAGTAGTCGACCTCGTCAGCCGCCACCTCGCTCGGGGCGCGCACCGGGATGTGCGTCCCCGGCAGCACCTTGCCCTGCTTGAACTCGGTGGTGTCAGAGCAGAACTCGAGGTCGTCCAGTCCGAGCCCGCACGCGTTCAGCAGTGTGTTCCCCTTGGCCGGCGCACCGTATCCGACGATCCGCTTCCCGTCGGCGCGCAGTCCCCGGATGAGCGCCACCAGCTCGTCCTTGATCGACGCGAAGTTCTTCGCGAACTGCTCATAGGTGCCGTCCTGGTCCAGCCCGAACGCGTGCTCGCCCGCAATGAGTTCCTGCACGATCGGCCGGGTCGGCCACGTGCCGTCGCGAAGGCCGGCGAACACGAGGATGGATCCCCCGTGCACGGGCAGGCGCTCCACGTCCACGATCCGCAGCCCGTGGCGCTCGAACAGCGTCGCCAGAGTGCCGACGCCGAAGTACGACAAGTGCTCGTGGTAGATGGTGTCGAACTCGTTGCGCTGCAGCATGTCCACCGCGTACGGCACCTCGATGGCAAACAGGCCGTCAGAGTCCAGCATGCTGCGGACCGCCTCGACCACCCCTGAGATGTCGTCGATGTGCGCGAACACGTGACGGCCTAGGATCAGCTTGGGCGCCCCGTACTTCTCCTTGACCGCCGCGGCGGTCTCGATCGAGAAGAAGTCCGGCAGCGTCTCGACACCCCGACGGCGCGCCACCTCGACGATGTTGAGCGCGGGGTCGATGCCGAGCGTGCGCATGCCGGCTTTCTGGAACGCCTTGAGCTGCGATCCCGTATTGCTGCCGATCTCGACGACGAAGCTGCCGGGCGCGATCCCGAAGCTGGCCCTGCAGATGTCGACGACGTGCTGCATGTGCTTCGTCATCATCTCGGAGTCCGACGTGGTGTACGGGTAGGTCCGGTAGAGCACCTCGGGGTCGACCACGTGGGTGAGACTCATCAGGCGGCAGGACCTGCAGCAGACGACGCCGAGCGGGTAGCGCGGCTCGTCGTCGTACGAGTCGGACGGCTCCAGGAAGCTGTCCGCCAGAGGCAGATCCCCGAAGGAGACGACTGGCTGCCAGTCCTGCTCACCGCACACTCGGCAGGTCGTGACCTGTGTCGCGTTGCCCGTCGAAGTCATGTGATGGCCTTTCTCTTAGCTGTTGGGGTGGGTGGCTACAAGGGGGTGCGCAGGGCGGACGTGGCAACCCGCTCAACGAGCTGTGCCTGGTGCAGAAGGTCATCGGAGCAGGACACGGTGTCGCCGGCAAGGATCGCCGCTGCGAAGGCGCTGAGCATGGCGTCGAACTGCCGGTCCGGGGCGAGCTGATGGACGGTGCTGTGACCGTCCTGGGTCAGCCGCATGGTCGGCCGGAAGCCGTCCGGCGCGCTGTAGGCTCGATCGAGACTGATCGCCCCTTCCGAGCCCCACAGGGTGTATCCGCAGCGGTAGGAGTGGACGAAGCCGAAGGCGAGCTGGGCCGTGATTCCTTCGGGCGTTGTCAGCAGGGCCGCGCCCGCCCCATCGACGCCGTGGTCCGGGTCGACGCGAAGCACCGCCCCCGCCACGTCCAGGTCATCGCCGAGCAGCATCCGGGCAGCGCGGATCGGATAGACACCGGCGTCGAGAAGCGCGCCTCCGCCCAGTTCGCGGCGGTAACGGATGTCGCCGGCCGGGAGCGGGGGGAAGGCGAACTCAGCGGACATGCCACGCAACTCGCCGATCGCCCCGGATGCGAGCAGGGACCGCACGTGCTCCTGCTGCGAGTGACGCGCGAAGCCGAAGTTCTCCATCAGGACCAGGCCGCGCCGGCGTGCCAGGTCCACGAGCGCGGCGGCTTCCGCAGCGGTGGAAGAAGCTGGTTTCTCCACCAGCACATGCAGGCCCGCCTCGAGGCACGCACGCGCCCAGGGGCTGTGGAGCGCCGCGGGTAGGGGTATGTACACGGCGTCGATATCGTCGCGAGCGAGGAGCGCCTCATAACCCGCGACGGGCAGGCAGGCGAACTTCCGGGCGAAAGCCTCCGCCTTCTCGGCGGTGCGGCTGGCGACAGCCTGGAGCGTGAACTCCTTCACCCTTGCCAGTGCTGGCAGGGTCCGGCGTCTGGCGATCTCCGCGCATCCGAGAACGCCGAGCCGGATGGGCTGGGCGGCGTCTGATCCCACCGGTGCCCTCACCAGATCGACTGCAGGCAGGCGATCAGACTGCGCGCCTGGACTTTGACGTAGTGGCTGTGCTGCAGCAGCGCCACGAGCTGCCCGACGGTCATCCACCGGAAGTCCTCGTGCGCGGGAACGTCGTGGTCGATCTCCACCACCATGTAGCGGCTGAGAACCTGGTAGAACCGTCCACCTTCCTCGGACTGGGTGACGCCGTACCGGACCTGTTCCGGTGCCGCGGCCAGGATCTCCTTCAGGTAGGGCTGGTACCCGGCCGTCAGCGGGGAGCCGTAGCTGTCGGGGATGAACTGGACCGTGGGGCCCAGTTCGATCGCGTCTGCGAAGCCCGGCTCCACGCCGGCATGAACCAGCACATGGACCACACCGTCGAACCGCCGCGCGAGGAAGGCGATGGTTCCCTCGGCCCGGGTGCGCAGCAGCGGCTGAGTCCACTGCGTCACCTCACGGCTGCGCGCGCTCACGGACACCGCGACGATGCTGAAGTCGTTGCCGGACTCGTGCCGGATCTCCTCGCGCGTCGTGATCCACTTCTCGATGGAGCCGAGCGGGATCCGCTCGCTGACCAGTTCGGCCCGCGCTTTGACGTCGGTGAACCAGCGCAGCAGCTCCGGCAGGGCGTGAACGGCCGGCGCCTCGCTGGGCAGCGACGCGAGCAGCGCTGTCTGGAACGCGCTCGCGCCGATCGGCGCGGCCGCCGTGCTCGCCTCGTCCAGGGGGATGCACGCCAGCACCGTGCGGGTATCCATGTTCACCAGGTCTTCCGCCTGGAGCAGGTTGCGGACCTGGCCGATGGTCAGCCAGCAGTAGTCCTCGTGCTCGGGGACGTCCTCGGTCACCTCGACGACCATATTGCGGTTCCGCTTGTGGTAGAACCAGGACCCATGCTCGGACAAGAGCACATCCACGAGTACCCGACCCTGCTGAGGGCCGTTGAAGTACTCCAGATAGCGCACGGCGCTGCCGCGGTGCACTCCCGTGTAGTTGCTGCGCGTGGCCTGGACCGTCGGGGAGAGCTGGAGGCCCTGAGCGTTGCCGGGTTCGGCCTTCACCTGCATCAGGCAGTGCAGGACGCCGTCGATCTCCTTCACGAGGATCCCGAGGTAGCCGATCTCCGGCTGATTGATGATCGGCTGGTCCCACGTGGCGCCGCCCTCGCCCCCCAACCGTGCGCGCACTCCCTCGACGGAGAAGAAGCGGCCGGTCTCGTGCACGATGTTTCCGGTGCCCGTCTCGAAACCCCATCGATTCAGGTCGGCGAGGGGAATGAGCTCCACATCCATGCGGACCGCCTCGCGGCGATGGGCAAGCCACTCCCAGAACCCGTCCATCGACAGATAGTGTCCATCCGTCGCGTGAGCGGACTCGGCGAGGCGGCGACGATCTGCGATGTCAGCGACCCTGGCAGTTTGGCGAGGGCTCACGAATGCCTGGGACAATGGGATCTCCGTCGCGTCGAACTGAGTTGTCCTGCCGGGTCCCGAGCCTCCGCGTGGACGATAGAGGCAGGCTCGAACCACGCTCTAAGGTCGCGCTGCTCAGCGCGCTGGATGAGCTTTCGAGCGGCCTTCGACCATTGCGGCACACGGTGTCCGCGTGGAGTTCCGAAAGCTTGGCCGCAGCGGCCTGTCCGTGAGCGAGATCGTCTATGGGAACCTTCTGTATCCCCAGGACGACACCCCCGACGAGACAGTCCTCGGATGCATCCGAGGTGCCAGGGACGTCGGCGTGACGACCTTCGACACCGCCGACATCTACGGCATGTTTCGCTCCGAGAACCTCCTGGGACGTGCCCTGGCGGGGGAGCCCCGGGAAGAGCTCGTCCTGTGCACCAAGGTCGGCATGCCTACAGCCGGCGGGCCCAACGGACGCGGCCTGTCGCGCAAGCACATTCTGGAGTCCGTGGACGGGTCACTGCGCCGACTGCGCGTCGATCACATCGACGTCTACACCGCGCACCGCTACGACCCGGAAACTCCCATCGAGGAGGTCATGTGGACCTTCGCCGAGCTGGTGCGCTCCGGGAAGGTCCTCTACATGGGGATGTCCGAATGGCCCGTGGAGTCCATCACCGAGGCTTCCCGGCTCGCCCAGGAACTGCACGTGCCACTGGTGTGCCACATGCCGCGCTACTCGATGCTGTGGCGCGTTCCGGAGAGCGAGGTCTTCAAGACCTGCGATGACCTCGGCATCGGCCAGATCACCTATTTCACCCTTGAGCAAGGCGTGCTGACCGGCAAATACCTCCCCGGCGTCGACTGGCCCGCCGGATCGCGAGGCACGGACCTCAAGGGCGGCCGAGGCCCGCTGATGCGTCACTGGCTCGACGCCGACGACGCGCTCACCCGCATCCAGCGCCTGGCACCGCTGGCCGAGGATTCCGGACTGAGCCTGGCGCAGCTGGCCGTCGCCTGGGTCCTTCAGCACCCGAGCGTCGCCGGAGCGGTGATCGGGGCGTCCCGCCCAGAGCAACTGCACCACAACGCCGAGGCATCAGGCCGCCCCCTCGAGGCGGACCTTATGTCCCGCATCGACCAGATCCTGGGCGGCGACCTCATCGTGCACAGCGCATGAAGACACAGCCGGAGCCGAACGGAAGGAAGCAGGGCTAATGCGGGTACTCTTCACTACCTTCCCCTGGCACTCGCACCACTTCCCGATGGTCCCGCTCGAACAGGCCTGCCTGGCAGCGGGCCACGACGTCCGCGTCGCGAGCACCCCGGCGCTGCAACCCATCGTGGCCGCGTCGGGCCTGCCGTTCGTTCCGGTCGGACACGACGTCAACCTGGCAGCGCTGTCCAACGACCGCAGCCGCGCGGCCTGGCACCGGCAGGAGCGCTGGCCCCAGGACTGGCCGATCCACCCCGAACTCCTAAGCGACGACCACTTCGCGATGATCGAGAACCTTGGTCGGATGCAGGTCCTCATGGCCGACGCCATGCTGGACGACCTGCTGGATTTCGCGCGTGCGTGGCGCCCGGACCTCATCGTCCACGACGCTGTGACCCTCGCCGGACCGGTGGTTGCCTCCGCGATCGGCATCCCCAGCGTCAGCCATCTCTGGGGCACCCCCGGCCCCCAGAGGATCGAGATGCGGCGTTTCGGGTCGGAGCCCCTCCCCGAATACGCGGCCCTCTACGAACGCGTTGGGGCACCCTTGCGCGCGGAGCCTACCGCGTGGATCGACCCCAGTGCCCCGGGCACACGGTACGAGATTGGCCCGACCTGCCGGCAGGTGCGCTACGTCCCCTACAACGGCCCCGGGGTCATGCCGCTGTGGCCCCTGGAACCGCGCCGCGGCACCCGCATCTGCGTCACCTGGGGAGGGACCAGCACCGCGCTGCGCGGCGATGCCGTGCTCGACCTGATCTCGCAGTGCATCCAGGCGGCGACCAGCATCGCCGACGAGGTCGTGGTCGCCGTCACGGACAAGGCCGTCGACGGCCTGAAGCCAGTGCTGGCCCACGAAGGCGTGCGACTGGCGACCAATCTCCCCCTGCACCTGTTCATGGGCAGCTGCGACCTGGTCGTGCACCACGGCGGCGCCGGCACCAGCCTGACCGCGGCCCTCGCCGGTGTTCCCCAACTGGCCATTACCGCCCGGCCGGAACCCTCGGTCAACGGCGCCCGTCTGGCCGCCGCCGGCGTGGCACATCACTTCCTGACCCACGAGGTGCCTGAAGGAGAAGAGGGCGTCCGCCTCCTGCGCAGCGAAATCGCTGAACTGATGGGCTTCCCCGGCTACCGATACGCCGCAAAGGAACTCGCGCAGGGCATCCTCACACAGCCCTCGCCCGCGGCGACCGTGGCCGAGCTCGAGTCCCTCGCAGGCAGCGACCAACTGCTGCCTCCGGCGTTCCCCCTCGTGCACCTCTGAGACGCAAGGAGACCGAGAACGTGCGAGTCCTGGTAGTCACCTCACCCTGGCCCACTCACTACTTCGTAATGCAGCCCCTGGCCAACGCCTTTCGTGCGGCCGGCCACGACGTCCTGGTCGCCGCCCAGTCCTCCATGAGCGACCTCGTCACCCGATCCGGTCTGCCGATGGTGGACATCGGCGGGGACATCGACCTGGTTGGGATCCGCCGGCGGACCCTGTCACGGGAACTGCAGGCACGTGAGAAGCCGGCCGACCCCCAGGACAGCGACGACGGCGAGGTCTTCGACTCCTGGCGCGAGGCAACGCTCTCGAACCTGGACGGCGTCGTGAACTTCGCCCGCGCTTGGCTGCCCGACCTCGTCATCGCGGACACGATGAGCCCGGCCGGCCTGGTCGCGGCACAGCTCCTCGGCGTGCCCGGCATCCGGCACCTGTGGGGATGGGACTTCCTCGGATCGGTCGAGGGCGAGAAGCTCTTCGCCGCCCTGCCCGGCTTCTACGAGCCCTACGAGCGCTACGGCCTCAAGGTGACGGGCGACCCGGCGACCCGCACGGTCGACCCGTGCCCACCCAGCATGCAGCCCCTGGGGACGCCCAGCCGCATCTCGATGCAGTACGTCCCCTACAACGGCCCCGGCGCCGTCCCCTCAGGACTCCCGCCGCGGACCGAAGGACGGCCTCGGATCTGTCTTACCTGGGGGCGATCCATCACCCGGATCATCGGAGAAAAAGCGTTCCTGCTCCCGCAGATCATCCGGGCCGTCGATGGGATCGACGCGGACTTCGTGGTCGCCATCGACCCCGCAGACCGCGACAGTCTGGGCGAACTGCCGTCCAACGTGGTGGCACTCGACGCGCCACCCCTGCACCTGCTCCTCGACAGCTGCGACGCGATCGTCCACCAAGGCGGTTCGGGGACGGTCTACAACGCGATCCGCTTCGGCCTCCCGCAGCTCGCGATCACCCACATGGCAGACCAGGACAACATCTCCGCGGCCCTCGAGAAGAGCGGCGCCGGGATCCACATCCGCGGCGAGGAAGTGACTCCGGAAGCCATCCATCAGGCGGTCACCCGACTCATCAAGGACCACGAGATCCGGCGAGCGGCCGACCGACTGCGCGCCGAGATGCTGGCCCAGCCCGTCCCCGCCCAGGTCGTCATGGAACTCGAACAGCTCACAGCAGCCGGCCAGGCAAAGGACTGACACCCTCCGGCCGCCCGCCGTCAACCCCAGCGGGCGGCCAGTTCGTCAGCCACGGCGACCGGAAGCGGTCGCCCTTCCTGTTCGGCGGCAACCTTCGCCGCCCGCGCCCGCCATGACGCGTCGCCCAGGAGATCGCCCAGCGCCTCGGTGACCGTGTCGGCGTTCAGGACCGACGGCTCGATGCAGATGCCCAGGCCAGCCGCCGCCACTCGTCGCGCGTGGTCAGGGGCGTCCGCGATCGGGAGCTCCACGACCAACTGCGGAACTGCAGCCGCCGTGGACATCATCGTGACGCCGGCTCCGCCGTAATGCAGGACCGCCGCGCAGCGCGGAACGACCTGGTCAATGGGCAGCCAGCCCGCTGCCACCACACCCGAGGAGACAGGCGACAGCTGCTCTGCGGTGGCCGGGTCCGTCGCGATCGCCATGTCGACACCGAGCGTCGGCACGATCTCCGCCAGGCGCGAGGTGAGATCGAGCATGCCCTGCGGGTTCACCTTAGGCAGGATGCTCCCGAACGTCAGGCACACCAGGGGCCTATGCCGCGGCTCATCCAGCCAACCGGGCAGCATCGCGGGGCCGGCGACCGACACGTAGCGCATGGCGGTTGCGGCGACTCCCGGCCGCTGAAGGCTTGGCGAGCAGAAGTCCACCCGCTCATCGGGCGCAGGTAGGCCCGCGAGACCGAACAGTTCCAGTTCCGGCGCCAACTCCTCCTGCGCTCCGATGGCGAACAGCGGATCCGGCCAGATGCCCCAGGCGTGCTCGACGACGGGGATACCCAGCCGCGCCGCCGCCAGCCGGCCCGCGTACTCGACCGGGTCCACTAGGACGAGATCGGGCTTCCACGCGGAGACGATGCCGCTCATACCCTCCAGCAGGTGGGCGCCGAACCTGCCCCAACCACGCCCGCTGCGAAGCACCCGCTCGCCGGCGTCGGCGTGATAGGGCGCCAGGCGGCCCTGTCGGTCACGGCCCATCACCGCTTTGACGTCGACCGAAGGGAGCGTCACCACCGGCAGCCCGCGTTCGCTGACCTGCCCGGCGAAGTCCTCAGTGGTCGCGGCCAGCACCTCGTGACCGGCCGCGCGCAAAGCCCAGGCGAGCGGAACCATCGGATTGAAATGCCCGAGCATGGGAGTGCTGCACAGCAAGACGCGCATGGGACATCCCTTGCGTGGTGCGACGGATGCGGGGCGCAAGGCGCTTCGCTGGATTCCAAAAGGCTCCCCACCGCAGTTCGGGCCGGACTCGAACCGGGCTCGACAAGACGAACGAGCGCCGCTCGGCCCGCGTTCGAGCGCCGCTCGGCCCGCGTTCGAGCGCCCGTCCATAGCGTCGGTCCGATCTCGCTGACCACCTTGTCGACGATCGATGGTTGGCATCCGACGCACCAAGGCGGGGGAGAGTCATGCGCGTCCTGTTCGTCTGCTCTGTTTCGACCTCCCACCTGATACCCATGGTTCCGCTCTCCTGGGCCCTGCGGGCTGCTGGCCACGACGTCCGCGTGGCCTGCTCCGCGGACTCCGCGCCCGGCGCGCTCGCCACGGGCCTGGCCGTGACCCCTGTCGGCGGGGACGGACACTTCGCCGAGAACCACCGGCGGAATCTGACCGAGACCAATGAGCAACACGGTCACGGCGGCAAGGACCATCTGGTCCGCCTGTTCGCGCGCAGCGCCGTGGACATGGTGGACGGCCTGTTCGCCGTCGTCGACAACTGGCAGCCGGACGCGATGGTCTACGAACCAGTCGCCTTCGCGGCAGAGGTCGTCGCGGCGGCCCGCCCGATCACCACATTCCGGCATCTGTGGGGACCCGATCTGCTCGCCACCACTCCAGGACAATGGCTCCGGCATCGCGTCCACGAGTCCCTCGCCGAATGCTTCCACGCGTACGGCGCGTCCCCGACGGACTTCCACGACCAGTTCGTCATCGACCCCTGCCCACCGGACCTGCAGAACGTCGGCCCCGGGACACAGGTACCGATGCGCTACATCCCCGTCGATCGGCCAGGGCCGGTGCCCAGCTGGCTCATCGACCCCTCACCTGCCGACCGGATCTGCGTGACCTGGGGAACCTTCGGCGACGCGATGCCCACCGACCATCCCTTCATCCGGATGCTGCAGCGCCTGGCCGGCATCGGCAAGGAAATCCTGCTGGTCATTCCTCCCGCGGACCTGCAGCGCCTCCCGCAGCTTCCGGACACGGTGCGCCCCGTCACCGGTGCCCCGCTGCACGCCGTGCTCCCCGCCTGCTCCGTCATCCTTCACCACGGAGGGGCCAACACCATGCTCGACGCGGTTGTGCGCGGTATCCCCCAACTGGTGGTGAGCGACACCTTCGAACGGTCTCTCAACGGCGAGCGGCTCGCTGCTACCGGCGCCGGCTCCCACCTGACGGCCCGCCAGGCGGAGGGCCCGGTCGTCGAGCAAGCCGTGCGCGACATGTTGACCTCGCCGAAGTGGGCCGAGAAGGCCCACGCGCTGCGTGCCCAGATGGCGAGCAGACCCAGTCCCGCCGAGGTGGTCTCCGTTCTTGAAGACCTGAGCGAAAGGAAGGCAGTACTCAAGTGACCCAAGCGGACAGGCCAGTGGAGACAGACGTCGTCGTCGTCGGCGGGGGACCGGTGGGGCTCATGCTCGCAGCCGAGCTGCGTGCCGGCGGCGTGCAGACAGTGGTACTCGAGCGGCTGGCGCAGCCCGCTGGACATGACCGGGCCGGAGCACTCCACATCCGGACGGTAGAGAGCCTCGACCTACGCGGCCTGCTCGGGCCCTTCCTCGAGGGCACCCCGCTGGCCAAGGGGCTGCCGTTCGCCGGCATGTTCGATCACGGCCTCAACTTTGCGGCACTGGACACGCGCCACCCCTACAGCGCCATGGTGCCGCAGTCGCGAACCGAGGAGATCCTCGCCGAGCACGCGAACACGCTGGGGGCGCAGGTCCGGCGCGGTCACGAGGTCGTGCACTTGGACCAGGACGAGGATGGCGTCGAGGTCACGGTCTCCGCCGGCGACCGAACCTACCGGATCCGCTCCAGCTACCTCGTCGGCTGCGACGGAGGCCGCAGCACGGTTCGACGCCTCGCCGGCATCGCCTTCCCCGGCACCGAGGCCACCGTGAGCGCGCTGATTGGCTACGTGACCACACCGGAGCACAACGTTCCGCGCCGGTGGCAGCGCACCGCGGACGGCGTGCTCGTGCTGGCGTTTCCGCCCGAGGGCGGCATGGGGCGCGTGGTGGCCATCGAGTACGGGCACACGCCCCCGGTCGGAAACCCGCCGGTCACCCTCGACGAACTCAGCGCGGCCGTGGAGCGGGTGCGCGGCGAGCCGCTGGTCCTGACGGCCCCCGTGCAGTGGATGTCCAGGTTCGGCGACGCGACGCGTCAGGCCGAGCGATACCGGACCGGCCGCGTCTTCCTCGCGGGCGACGCCGCCCACGTGCATTTTCCGATCGGCGGCCAGGGCCTCAACACCGGCATTCAGGACGCGATCAACCTCGGGTGGAAGCTTGCCGCCAGGATCCGCGGCTGGGGATCGGAGGAACTGCTCGACAGCTATCACGAGGAGCGGCACGCCGCCGGTGCCCGCGTTCTGCTCAATACCCGGGCGCAGCTCGCGCTGATGCGCCCGGACGAACAGCACACCACTCCGCTGCGGACCATCATGAACGAGCTGCTGGCCTTGGACGAGGCCAACGCCTTCTTCGCGGGGATGATCAGCGGCGTCTCGATCCGCTGCGCGGGGCTGCCGAGCGATGCCGCCGAGGCCGTCCACCCCCTGGCCGGGTCGTTCGCCGGCCAGCTCGCCGTCGCGAAGGGCGTCGCCGAGACCCCGGTCGCCGAGTTGCTGCAGTCGGCCCGCCCGCTCGTCGTGGTCTCCGCAGGCCGAGCTGACCTGATGGACATTGCTCAGGGCTGGCGGGACAGGGTCGCTGTGGTCGAGGGACGGATTCCTGAATGGCCCGACACGGATGCCCTGGTCGTGCGCCCCGACGGCTATCTCGCATGGGTGGCGGCGCCGGCGAGCACCCCTGCGCAGCTCCATGGCGCCCTGGCGCGGTGGTTCGGGCAGCCGGAACGACTTGAGAAGTGACAGTCGGATCCGTATAGTCGGTTCCGACTGGTTAGTCGGAACCGACTATACGTGGGGAGAACAGCGAGTGACCCAGGGCACGATCGGCGTGGTCGGCGCACGCACGCACAACCTTCAGAACGTCTCGGTGACCGTGCCGAAGGGCAAGATCGTCGCCTTCACAGGTGTGAGCGGCAGTGGGAAGACCTCCCTGCTGATGGACACCATCCACGCCGAGGCCCAGCTGCGTTACCTCGAGGGCATGAGCCCCTTCGTCCGCCAGTTCATGACCCCCCGCGACCGCCCCCAGGTCGACCGGGTCGATGGGCTGCCCCCGACTCTCGCCGTCGACCAACGCTCGCCCAACCGCAGCCCCGGATCCACCGTCGCCACCATCACCGCGGCCGACGACTACCTGGGCCTCCTCTTCGCCAGCCTGCCTCCGCTGGGACCCGACTGGGACAGCACCATCGGCCGGATTCTGAAGCCCTCGCAGTTCAGCCCCCGCAACCCTGACGGCTGCTGTTCGATCTGCTCCGGCAGCGGCCAGCACGCCGCCGCCGATCCGGACCTGATCATCGCCTGCCCGGAACTGTCCCTTCTCGGGGGCGCCTCCCCGTGGTTCGCTGACGCCCGCGAGCCGGATAAGGCGCTGCTCGCCCAGCTGGCGCGACTGCACGGAACCGACCTCGACGGGCCTTGGGCCGATCAGCCGGCCGGCTTCCAAAAGGCCGTCCTGCGCGGAACCGGCGACGTCATGGTCGATATCGCCTACGACACCACGATGAAGACGTCCGGAACGACCATCAGCGTTCGCAACAACCGCCAGTGGCCCGGGGTCATCGCCGAGATCGAGCGCCGACACGCGGCCGCCCCCACCCCGGCCGCAAGGGACCGCTACGCCCCCTACATCCGCAGCCAGGCCTGCGCGGAATGCCAGGGCACTGGCCTGGGGCTCATCGCCCGCACCGTCACACTCGGCGGCAGCCGCCTCGGCGAGATCCTGGGCAGCCCCATCAGCGAGGCCGTCGCGTGGGCCGAGCGTTTGTCAGGAGAACTCTGCCCCACCCAGCGCGAGGCGGCCCAAGCCGTGCTGCCCGGACTGCTCGCGCGACTTCGACTCATGCAGCGGCTCGGCCTGGGCCACATCGGACTCTCCCGCAGCGCCCCGACGCTGTCCGGCGGCGAACTGCAGCGCGCGCGGGTGGCCGCTCAGTTGTGCACCGCCCTCTCCGGCGTCGCCTTCGTCCTCGACGAACCCTCCGCCGGCCTTCACCCCGCCGACAAGCAGCAACTGCGACTCCTCCTCGAGGAGCTGCGCGCGGCCGAGAACACGATCTTGATGATCGAGCACGACCCCGAGCTGATCAAGTGCGCGGACTGGGTGATCGACATCGGCCCCCGCGCCGGCCGCGGCGGCGGGCAGCTCGTCGCGGAAGGCTCGCCGCAGGACGTCGCCGGCGTCGCCCGGTCCCTCACCGGCCGCTATCTCGCCGACCATGGCCACCGCGTCCGTCGCACGTCCCGGCCACTGCGGGCAGACCGGCGCCTCACGCTCACGGACCTCTCCGTCAAGACGGTGCGTGCGGACCGTGTCAGCGTTCCCCTGGGGGCGCTCACCTGCCTGACCGGCGTCAGCGGGAGTGGCAAGAGCACGCTGCTGGTCGACGGGTTCGCCCAGGCGGCCCAGGCCCGGCTGGACGGGAAGCGCCCGTCGGGAGTCGGCGCCATCTCCTGGGACGCCGCCCTGGACTGGGTCAGCGTGGTGGACCAGGAGCCCATCGGGCGAACCCCCCGGTCCAACCCTGCCACCTACACCAAGGCGTTCAACCTGATCCGAGCCCTCTACGCGGGCACCAACGCCGCGCGCCGACGGGGACTGACCGCCTCGGACTTCTCCTTCAACTCGGTGGGCGGCCGCTGCGAGATCTGCACCGGGCACGGAGTGCGCCAGGTGGACATGCACTTCCTGCCCGATGTCTGGGTGACCTGCGAGGCCTGCGAAGGCCGCCGCTTCGAACCGCAGGTCCTCGCCGTCACCTGGAAGTCCCGCGCGATCGACGAAGTCCTCGACCTGACCGTCGACGAAGCGGTCGACTTCTTTGACAAGCCCGCCCTGGTGGCGATCCTGCGGGATCTGGTCCGCGTGGGGCTGGGATACCTGCGGCTGGGCCAGAGCGCGACCGTCCTGTCGGGAGGCGAGGCGCAGCGGCTCAAGCTCGCGGCCGCGCTTAGCCGCACGGGCAAGCGGCCCGGACTGGCCGTTCTTGACGAGCCGTTCACCGGACTGCACCCCGCGGACGTCCAGGTCCTCGTCGAGGCCCTGGACAGCCTGGTCGCCCGCGGCAGCACCGTAATCCTGGCGGAGCACGACCTGCACGTGGCGGCCGCCGCCGACTGGATCGTGGACCTTGGCCCAGGCGCCGGCGACAAGGGCGGCCAGATCATGCATGCCGGAACGCCCGCGCAGCTGCGGGAATCCGGAGCCGGGCCGACTGCCGACTACCTGCGCTCGATCAGCGGCCTCGTCCCTGCCAGCAGTCCTGCCGGATAGATTATTCGGATCCGACTAATTATGACGTGGAGGGCACGATGGCAAAGAGAAGGCCAGTCTCGAACCTGCTGGGACTCGCCGTACTCGGGCTCTTGATCGAGCAGCCCATGCATCCCTACGAAATGGGCGCCACGCTGCGCGAGCGCAAACTGGACGGCAGCTTCAAGGTGCGCACAGGCTCGCTCTACGACGTGGTCGAGGCGCTGCAGCGAGTGGGCTGGATCGCGGCCGACACCACGGAACGCGAAGGTCGACGCCCCGAGCGGACGGTCTACTCCCTCACCGAACTCGGACAGCTGGAATTCGCTCAGTGGCTGGACGAACTCGTCCGCACACCGGTCAAGGAGTATCCGAGCTTCCTCGCGGCCGTCAGCTACCTCGGGGCGCTCGGGCGGAACCGGGCCGTGCAGGCCCTACAGGAACGCATCTCGGTGCTCGACACCGAGATCCGCGCCATCCAGGCGAGCCAGGACGAAGCCAAGCGTCAGCAGGTCCCCCGGCTGTTCGTCATCGAAGCCGACTACGCGGCAGCGATGGCCATCGCTGAGCGGGACTGGTGCGTCCGGATCGTCGACGAGATGCGCGAAGGCACTCTCACCTGGCCCGCCAGGCCGGAGCCGGCCGTGTCCGCGCCGGCGCCGTCGGGCCAGGCGTCATGAACGCCACAGCCACCGCGTCCAGCGCCGACCAGAGGCGCCCGGACGTCATCGAGGAGGAGTTATCACCATGATTCAGGTCAGCGGACTGGCCAAGACGTTCTCCTCCAAGAAGGGGAACGTGACAGCCGTCGCGGGCGTCGACTTCGAAGTCGGGGCCGGGGAGATCGTTGGATTCCTCGGCCCCAACGGGGCCGGCAAGACGACCACCATGCGGATGCTGACCACACTGCTCAAGCCGAGCGGCGGCAGCGCAATCATCGCGGGCCACGACCTGCTGCGTGCCAGCGGGGACGTCCGCAGGAAGATCGGCTACGTGTCGCAGACCGGAGGAGCCAAACCCGCGGCGATCATCCGAAATGACATCGCTCTCCAAGGCCGACTCCACGGCATGTCCAAGAGCGAGGCCCAGGCCAGGACCGCCGCGGTGCTGGCGGAGTTCGAGATCGAGGACCTAGCAGAGCGGACCTCGGCAACCCTGTCGGGCGGACAACGTCGCCGGGTGGACATGGCGCTCGGTCTGATCCACCGACCGCCCGTGCTCTTCCTCGACGAACCCACCGCGAACCTCGACCCGCAGAGCCGGGCGCTGGTGTGGTCGCACATCCGCCGACTGCGGGAGGAACACGGCACGACCGTGTTCCTCAGCACGCACTACCTGGATGAGGCGGACCACCTCTGCGACCGCGTCCTGATCATCGACCAAGGACGCGTCGTCGCCGAAGACAGCCCAGAGCGTCTGAAGGCTGCCATCGCCCACGACACCATCCAGATCGACGTCGCCGATGCCGTCGACCAGGCCATGGACACGCTCGCCCGCGCCGATGGAGTACACAGCGTGACCGTCGACGGGTACAGCTTGTCCCTGGCGTGCGATCACGCGGACCAGACCCTCAGCGTCCTCCTGCGTCAACTCGACCTGGCCCAGGTGCGCGTGGAGAGCGTGCGAGTCCTCAAGCCTTCGCTCGACGACGTCTTCATGGCAATCACCCAACGGGACCGGACCGAGACCGCCGAGCACGCCAACGCCTAAGGGAGACCATCATGCACACCTTCCGGGAAACGATGATCGTCTTCCGTGACGAGGTATCCGGCTCGCTCCGCAACCGCGTCGGGATCGCCATCGGACTCATCCAGCCCTGTGTATACCTCGTCCTGTTCGGGCCTCTGCTCACCAAGGCCCTGCCCACCGAAGGAGGAAACGCCTGGCGCCTCTACATCCCCGGGCTGCTTGTGCAACTCGGCCTGTTCACCGTCGGCTACGCCGGCTTCAACCTCATCCCCGACATGCGCTCGGGCTACCTCGAGCGCCTTCGCGTCACCCCCGCCAGCCGACTGGCGCTCCTGCTGGGCAGGGTCATGAGGGACCTCGTCCTGCTGATGATCCAGCTGCTCTGCGTCCTCGCCGCCGGCCTGGGCTTCGGCCTGCGCGCATCGCTGCCGGGCGTGGCCGCGGCAGCCGGCTTCATGATGCTCCTCGGCATCAGCCTGGCCTCCCTGTCCTACCTGCTCGCACTCAAGCTCCCCGTCGAATACACGTTCGCGCCCGTGCTCAACGGCATCTGCCTTCCCCTCATGCTGCTCTCCGGGATCCTGCTGCCGATGACCTTCGCTCCCGACTGGCTGCGCGGGATTAGCGACGCGAACCCGCTGCTTTACGTGGTCGACGCGATGCGGGACCTCTTCGACGGCCAATTCACCACACGACCGGTCGCTCTCGGCGCTCTCGTCGTGGTGCTGCTCGCCGCGGCGTCCGTGAGGCTGAGCATTCGAGTCTTCGGCCAGCGCAACAGCTGACCGACCCTCACGATCCACAAACCCCGACATCCCGGACCCAGCGCCCGACTTACCCCGCACCCCATAGCCCATCACCGCCTGCCCTCAGAGCGCACGGCGGCGTCAGACAGGCGCGCGCGCAAGCGCGCCGCAGCAAGAGCAAACCTCTAGGAGCTACTGTGCCTTCGGTACTAGCGCAAGACCTCACCAAGACCTACAAGACCAAGAACGGCCTCGTCGAGGCCGTCGTCGGCGTCAGCTTCGAGGTTGCTCAGGGAGAGATCGTTGGATTCCTCGGGCAGAACGGCGCTGGCAAGACCACCACCCTGCGCATGCTGACAACGCTGCTCAAGCCGACGTCCGGCAGCGCACGCGTGGCGGGCTACGCCCTGGCCAGTGACGCCCAGGGCGTCCGCCGCAAGATCGGGTACGTCGCCCAGTCCGGCGGGACGTCGCCCTCGGCATCAGCGCGCAGCGAACTGGTGCTGCAGGGCAGGCTCTACCAGATGCACCAGGCCGACGCCGTCCGGCGAGCCGACCAGCTCATCCGGGAGTTCGACCTGGAAGACCTGGCGGAACGACCGACCATCACCCTCTCCGGCGGACAGCGCCGACGGCTGGACATCGCTCTCGGACTGACCCACCAGCCCGCAGTCCTCTTCCTCGACGAGCCCAGCGCGGCACTGGACCCACAGAGCCGGAACCTGCTCTGGGACCACGTCCGCAAGGTCCGCGAGAACTACGGAACCACCGTCTTCCTGAGCACCCACTACCTCGATGAAGCGGACGCGCTCTGCGACCGGGTCCTGATCATCGACCATGGCCGGGTTGTCGCCGAGGACAGTCCGGCGAACCTGAAGGCCCAGCTCGGACACGACGTCGTTACCATCGAACTGGCCGCAGGCGCGGACCGCGCCGCAGCCGTGCTCGCCCCGCACCCCGCAGTCCACGACGTCAAGGCCGAGGCACAGGCCCTTCGGTTGACGGTCGAACACAACGACCGGGTCCTCCTGCAGTTCCTGCGCACTCTCGACGAGGCAGGTATCGAGCCCCTGTCCATCCAAGTCGAACGCCCCACCCTCGACGACGTCTTCCTGTCCATCACAGGCCGATCCATCCACGTGCCGGGCCAGCAGCCCTTGAGTGTCTGAGAGAGACCCCATGCAGATCATCAGCGATTCGGTGCTTCTTTTCCGCCGGCACCTCGACACGACCATGAAGAGCAAGATCAGCATTCTGATCGGCATGGTCCAGCCCGTGCTGTACCTGCTCCTGTTCGGCCCGATGCTGGAAAAGGCCCTGCCCGACGCTTCCGGTAGCAACGCCTGGCAGATGTACGTGCCCGGCCTGCTGGTACAGCTCGGCCTGTTCGGCGCCGGCTACGCCGGGTTCAACCTGATCCCCGACATGCGCGCAGGCGTGATCGAGCGGATGCGGGTCACCCCGGTCAGCCGGCTTGCTCTGCTTCTGGGTCGTGTCATGCGAGACGCGGTCGTCATGCTCATTCAGGCGGTCATGCTCACGGCGGTGGCGGTCGGCTTCGGGCTGCGCGCACCCCTCGTCGGCATCGTGGCGAGCTTCGTCATGGTCCTCGCACTCGCCATCAGCCTCGCTTCCATGTCCTACCTGCTGGCCCTGAGCCTGCCGACCGAGTACCTCTTCGCCCCAGTCATCAACACCGTCGCCCTGCCTTTGATGCTGCTCTCCGGGATCCTGCTGCCGATGACCTTCGCCCCGGGCTGGCTGTCCGTCCTCTCGCACTTCAGCCCGTTCCGGTACATCGTCGACGGCATGCGTGATCTGTTCCTCGGGCACTACGCCACGCGATCCGTCCTCGAAGGCGTCATCGTGGCCGCCGTCCTGGTGGTCGCCTCGCTCGCGCTGGGCACCCGGAAGTTCGTGAGGGCCAATTCCTGAACCCCCCCGTGGGGGGGGGGGGGCCCCCGCGGGGGCCCCCCCCCGGGGGGGGGGGGGGGGGGGGCCCCCCCCCCCGGCCCCCCCCCCCGGGCCCGCCGCCACACGCGG
>NZ_JBGCCS010000066.1:0-20146 GCF_041262645.1 Streptacidiphilus sp. EB129 | reverse complement strand
TGCCCCACCCGCAACCCGTACCGCGCGAACGACGCCGTATACCGCGCCACCAACAACCCCTGCCCCACACTCGCCGCCGCCTGCTGCCGCGCCAGGTCCCGCGGCCGCGACAACAACCCCAACGGCGCCAGACCCGCCGCGATCGCCCCCGACGACACCAGCACAATCTCCCGCCCCGGCACCCTCGTCCGCGCCAGCACATCCACCAACGCATCCACCCGATCCGCATCCAACCCCCCCGACGCCGTCGTCAACGAGGAAGAACCGACCTTGACCACGATCCGACGCGCATTCAGCACGTCCTCCCGCAGGGTGCCTGTCACGCCGTCGCTCCAAGGTCTGAGTTCTCAGGTCTCATGGCTGAGATCTGAGGTCTGAAGTGGATGGAAGAGCAGCTCGCGGGGGTTGCGGCCTGCCGCGCAGCAATGTACGCGAAGCGGACACCCCGCTCACCGGGGTTTCAGGCCTCGGGACGGTGCGGCGGCGCGACGTGCGCCGCCAGCTCGGCGAGCAGCCGTTCGCGGCGCGGCTCGTCGACGAAGGAGGCCAGGATGGAGTTGCGGGCCAGCTGCCGCAGCTGCTCGTCCGTCAGTCCCAGCGCGGTGCGCAGGCCCTGGTAGTTGTCCTCGACATACCCGCCGAAGTAGGAGGGGTCGTCGGAGCTGACGGTGACCAGCAGCCCGGCCGCCAGCATCGCCGGGAGCGGGTGGTCCTCCAGCCGGTCCACGCAGCGCAGCCGGACGTTGGAGAAGGGGCAGACGGTCAGGGGTATCTGCTCCGCGACCAGCCGGGCCACCAGGTCCTCGTCCTCCAGGCAGCGGATGCCGTGGTCGATCCGCTCCACGCCCAGCACGTCCAGCGCCTCGGCGATGTACCCGGGCGGGCCCTCCTCGCCGGCGTGCGCGACCAGCCGCAGCCCGGCCGCCCTGGCCGCCGCGTAGACCTCGGCGAACTTCGCCGGCGGGTGCCCGACCTCGGCCGAGTCCAGGCCCACGGCGGAGATCCGGTCGAGGTAGGGGCGGGCCTCGTCCAGCGTCCGCATCGCGTCCTCGGCCGGGAGGTCGCGCAGGAAGCTGAGGATCAGCCGGGTGGAGACGCCGTGGCGCTCCTCGCTGTGGTCCAGGGCCTGCGCCAGGCCCCGGACCACGGTGCCGATGTCCACGCCGCGCGAGGTGTGCGCCTGCGGGTCGAAGAAGATCTCCGCATGGCGCACCCCCTGCCCGGCGGCGCGCACCAGGTACGCCTCCGCCAGGTCGGCGAAGTCCTGCTCGGTGCGCAGCACCGCCGTCAGCCGGTAGTACAGATCCAGGAAGGACTGCAGGTCACTGAAGGCGTAGGCGCTGCGCAACTGCTCCGGCGTCGCGTACGGCAGGTCGATGCCGTTGCGCTCGGCCAGGACGAAGGCCAGCTCGGGTTCGAGCGTGCCCTCGATGTGCAGGTGCAACTCCGCCTTGGGCAGCGGGGTCGCCTTGGGCAGCGGGGTCATCGCAGCCGTCCTCAGTGCTTCTCGTTCGTCGCTTCCCGGTCGTCCCGGTCATCGGGTCCTGCCGGACCTCCGGGGCCGGCTCAGTAGTCCTCTTCGGGCTCGATCTCGCGGCGCGGCAGCGGGTCGAAGCGCGCGTACTCGGCGGATGCCTCGTCGCGCATGGCCTCGCGCTCGCGGCGGCGGGCGACGGCGTCGCGCGGCGCCTCGAAGCGGTGGTCCTCGCCACGGCGGCCGAGCATCTCGGCGCCGGCCGCCATGCTGGGCTCCCAGTCGAACACGACCGCGTTCTCGGTGGCACCGATGACGACGGTGTCGCCCTCCTTCGCCCCGGCCTTGGCCAGCTCGGTCTCGACGCCGAGCCGGGCCAGCCGGTCGGCGAGGTAGCCGACGGCCTCGTCGTTGGAGAAGTCGGTCTGCTTGATCCAGCGCTCCGGCTTGCCGCCGAGGATGCGGTAGAGGTCTTCCTGCTCGTCGTAGCTGACGGTGAAGCCGGTGTCGTCCACCGCGACCGGACGCAGCACCACGCGGGTGGCCTCCTCGACCGGCTTGGCGGCGCGGGCCTCGGAGACGATCCGGGCCAGGGCGAAGCTGAGCTCGCGCAGGCCCTTGCGGGAGGCGGCGGAGACCTCGAACACCTCGTAGCCGCGCTCCTCCAGGGAGCTGCGGGTGATGTCGGCCAGGTCCTGGCCGTCCGGCACGTCGATCTTGTTCAGCGCGACCAGCCGGGGCCGGTCCTCCAGGCCGCCGTACTGGGCCAGCTCCGCCTCGATGGTCTCCAGGTCGGAGAGCGGGTCCCGGTCCATCTCCAGGGTGGCGCAGTCCAGCACGTGCACCAGCACCGAGCAGCGCTCGACGTGACGCAGGAACTCCAGGCCCAGGCCGCGGCCCTGGCTGGCGCCGGGGATCAGGCCGGGCACGTCGGCGATGGTGTAGACGGTCTCACCGGCGGTGACCACACCGAGGTTGGGGACCAGGGTGGTGAACGGGTAGTCCGCGATCTTCGGCTTGGCCGCGGACAGCACCGAGATCAGCGAGGACTTGCCCGCGCTCGGGTAGCCGACCAGGGCGACGTCGGCGACGGACTTCAGCTCCAGGACGATGTCACGGCTGTCGCCGGGCTCGCCGAGCAGCGCGAAACCGGGGGCCTTGCGCCGGGCCGAGGCCAGTGCGGCGTTGCCGAGTCCGCCGCGGCCGCCGGCCGCGACCACGAAGCTGGTGCCGTTGCCGACCAGGTCGGCCAGCACGGTGCCCTGCTTGTCCAGCACGACGGTGCCGTCCGGCACGAGCAGGACCAGGTCGTTGCCCTCGCCGCCGGTGCGGTGGTCGCCGGCGCCGGGCTTGCCGTTGCCCGCGCTGCGGTGCGGCGAGTGGTGGTAGTCGAGCAGCGTGGTGACCTGCGGGTCGACGACCAGGGTGACGTCGCCGCCACGGCCGCCGCTGCCGCCGTCGGGTCCGCCGAGCGGCTTGAACTTCTCCCGGTGCACGGAGGCGCAGCCATGGCCTCCGTTACCCGCGGCGACATGCAGCTCGACGCGGTCCACGAAGGTGGTCATGGTGAGGAGGCCTTTCGATAAGCAACGGGGTTGTCTGTGCTCTGTGTATCTCTGTGCAAACACTGAGGGTGGATCGGAATGTTCCGATCCACCCTCAAGTGTCAGCTATGACACGTTGTGTCCGTCCGGCGAATTGCCTGTTCAGGCAACCGGGACGATGTTCACGACGCGACGGCCACGGCGAGTACCGAACTCGACCGCACCGGCGTTCAGCGCGAACAGGGTGTCGTCGCCGCCACGGCCGACGCCGGCACCGGGGTGGAAGTGGGTGCCACGCTGGCGGACCAGGATCTCGCCGGCGTTGACCTTCTGGCCGCCGAAACGCTTCACGCCGAGGCGCTGAGCGTTCGAGTCACGACCGTTACGGGTAGAGCTTGCGCCCTTCTTGTGAGCCATCTCCCCTTGCCCCTTACTTCGCCGTGTCGATGCTGGTCACGCGGAGCGCGGAGTGGCGCTGACGGTGGCCCATGCGCTTGCGGTAACCGGTCTTGTTCTTGTACTTCATGATGTTGATCTTCTCGCCCTTGTGGTGGTCGACCACCTCGGCGCGAACCTTCACACCAGCCAGGACCCACGGGTCACTGGTGACCGAGTCACCGTCGACGATCAGGATCGTCGAAAGCTCAACGGTCTCGCCGACCTTGGCGTCAACCTTGTCGGACTCAAACACATCGCCGACAGCAACCTTGTGCTGCCGACCGCCGCTACGCACGATCGCGTACACCGCGAACCCACTCTCGTCACTCGGTCGGAGCCCCTGATGCCAGCACTCCCCGCAGTGGTACGGCAGGGGGCCTCTCCCGGGCGCGAAGCTCGGGAGGGAGTTGCTCAGGAGCGGGGCGTGACCATGCCGAATGCACAGCACGCCGATGGTCAAGGCTACGGAAGCGAGGCCATCGGGTCAAACCAGCCACATCTCGGCAGCCTCCGGACGCGTGTCGACCCCGCCACGGTGGTGCCGTGCCGGGGTCGACGGTCGCGCCAGGGGCGCGGATGGGACTACTCCGCGGCGGGGGCGTCCGTGCTCTCGCCGGCGGCGGCCTTCTTGGCCACGCGCTTGGTGGCGGTCTTCTTGGCCGCCACCTTCTTGGTGGGCGTCTTGGTGGTCGCCGTCTTCTTGGCTGCGGCCTTCTTGGCCGGCGCCTTCTCGGCGGCCGCCTTCTTGGTGGCGGTCTTGCGCGGGGCACGCTTCTTGGGGGCCGGGGCCTCCTCGGCACCGCCCTCTGCCTCGACCGGCGCGACCTCGACCGCCTCGACCGCAGCCGCGACCGGCTCGGCCTCGACGGCAGCCTGCTCGGCCTCGGGGGCCGCGACCGGCTCCGCCGCGACGGGCTCGGCCGCCGCGACGGCCTCGGGCTCCGCCACGCGGGCCGGGACGACCACGACGGCCGCCTCCTGCGCCGCCGGGGGTCCGGCCGGCGAGGTGGCCTTGCGGACCGCGCGACGGCGGGTCCTGGCCGGGCGGGCCGAGGACTCGATCATCGCCTCGGCCAGTTCCTCCGCCTCGGCCTGCACCGCCGCGTCCACCGGCGCCGGCGCGGCCTCGACCAGCTGCGTAGCGACCGGCTGCAGCGCGACCGGCTCCGGCACGAACTCCGCGACCACGGTCTCGTCGACCGCCGCGGGCTCGGGCAGGACGAACTCCAGCTCCTCGGCCTCGGCGGCCTCCTCGGCCGTCAGGCCACGGCTGACCAGGTCCTGGGCCAGCTCCTCCAGGCTCTCCTCGGCGACGTGCTCGTGCTCGTGCACCTCGGCGGCGTCCCCGCCGCGGCCGCGACGACGGCGCCTGCCGCCGGACGCCTGGCCCTCGCCCGCCTCGGCGGACTCCGCACCCGGCACCGGGCCGGCGAAGCCCTTGGGCGCGGCCGGGGCCTGCGCCATGTGCACGATGACACCGCGTCCGTTGCAGTGCACGCAGGTCTCGGAGAAGGACTCCAGCAGACCCTGGCCGACCCGCTTGCGGGTCATCTGCACCAGGCCCAGCGAGGTGACCTCGGCCACCTGGTGCTTGGTCCGGTCCCGGCCCAGGCACTCCAGCAGCCGGCGCAGCACCAGGTCGCGGTTGGACTCCAGCACCATGTCGATGAAGTCGATCACGATGATGCCGCCGAGGTCGCGCAGCCGCAGCTGGCGCACGATCTCCTCGGCCGCCTCGATGTTGTTGCGGGTGACGGTCTCCTCGAGGTTGCCGCCCTGACCGGTGAACTTGCCGGTGTTGACGTCGACCACGACCATCGCCTCGGTCTTGTCGATCACCAGCGAACCGCCGCTGGGCAGCCAGACCTTGCGGTCCAGCGCCTTCATCAGCTGCTCGTCGATCCGGTAGGTCGCGAAGACGTCCACCTCTGAGGTCCACCGGGACAGCCGCGGCACCAGGTCGGGGGCGACCCCGGCCACGTACTCGTGGATGGTCTCCCAGGCGGTGTCGCCGGAGACGATGACCTTGGTGAAGTCCTCGTTGAAGATGTCGCGGACGACCCGGACCGTCATGTCCGGCTCGCCGTAGAGGAGGGTCGGCGCGTTGCCGCTGCTGACCTTCTTCTGGATGTCCTCCCACTGCTGCTGCAGCCGCTGGACGTCGCGGGTCAGCTCCTCCTCGGAGGCGCCCTCGGCGGCGGTGCGCACGATCACGCCGGCGTCGTCGGGGACGATCTTCTTGAGGATGTTCTTCAGCCGGGCCCGCTCGGTGTCCGGCAGCTTGCGGCTGATCCCGGTCATCGAGCCCTCGGGCACGTAGACCAGGTAGCGGCCGGGCAGCGAGATCTGGCTGGTCAGCCGGGCGCCCTTGTGGCCGATCGGGTCCTTGGAGACCTGGACCAGCACGGACTGGCCGGACTTCAGCACCGACTCGATCCGGCGCGGGCCGCCCTTGACGCCCAGGGCGCCGAAGTTGACCTCGCCGGCGTAGAGCACGGCGTTGCGGCCCTTGCCGATGTCGATGAACGCGGCCTCCATCGACGGCAGCACGTTCTGCACCTTGCCCAGGTACACGTTGCCGACGTAGGAGGTGGCCTGCTCCTTGTTGACGTAGTGCTCGACCAGGACGTTGTCCTCAAGCACGCCGATCTGGGTGCGCTCGCCGGTCTGGCGGACCACCATGACCCGCTCGACGGCCTCGCGGCGCGCCAGGAACTCGGCCTCGGTGATGATCGGCACCCGGCGCCGGCCCTGCTCGCGGCCCTCGCGACGACGCTGCTTCTTCGCCTCCAGGCGGGTGGAGCCCTTGATGGACTGCACCTCGTCCGGGTCGAACGGCGTCTCGGCGGCGGCCGCACCGGCACCGGCCGGGGTACGGCGGCGGGGCTCGCGGACCTTCACCACGGTGCGCTCGGGGTCGTCCTCGGCGCGCACGGCCTCGACCTCGGCCGGACCGTCCCCGCTGCGGCGGCGACGGCGGCGACGGCGACGGCTGGACGCCGACAGGGCCTCGCCCAGGTCGTCGTCCTCCTCCTCGTCTTCACCCTCGGCGTCGGCCTCGACCGCACCGCCCTGGGCGTCCTGGCCGGACGGGGCCTCGTAGTCGTCGCCCTCGCCACGACGGCGGCGACGGCCGCCGCGACGGCGACGGCGGGACGGACGGCCCTCGTCCTCGTCCGCGAAGGCCTCCTGCTCCTCGGTGCCCTCCTCGTCCAGCTCCTCCGGCTCGACCTCGTCCAGCTCGGCCGGCTGCGCGGCGGGGGCCTGCGGGGCCTCGAAGGGCGCGGCCGGGGAGACCGCGCGGCGGCGGCTGCGGCGGCGCGCGGACGGGGACTCATCCTCGGCGGCCTGCTCGGCGGCGGACAGCGGGGCGCGGCCGGAGGACTGCTGGAACACCGCCGGGGCGGTCGGCGCGGCGGGCGCGGACGACCGGACCGCGCGGCCGCGGCGGGCGGGCGCCTCCTCGGCGGCCTCGGCCTCGGCGGTCCCGAGGTCCGCCACCGGGGCGGCGGCTGGCGAGGTGGCCCGGCGACGGGTACGGCGGCGGCCGTCCTCGGCGGGGGCCTCGGTCTCGACCGGCTGCGCGGCGGACGCGGCCGGCGCGGTGAAGGCGGCGGCGGGCACGGCGGGGCGGGCCGGGACCACGATCTCGGTGGGCTCCTGGAACACCGGCGCCTGGAACACGGCGGTCGACGGGCGCACGGCCCGGCGGCGGCCACGCGGCGCCGCGGGCTCCTCGGCCGGAGCGGCGGCGGGCGCCGGGGCCTCGACGGCGGCGGCCTGCGCGGCGGCGGCCTGCTCAGCGGCCTCGTCCTCGTCAGCGGCCTCCTCCTCGGCGTCGACGGCCTCGACGACGGCGGGCTGCTCGGGCACGGCGATCTCGGTCTGGACCGGCTCGGCCTTCTTGCGGGTACGGCGGGCACGCTTCACCGGCTCGACGGCGGCCTCCTCGGCCACCTCGGCCGTGGCCTCGGCGGCGACCGGCTCGGCGGCCGGGGTCCCGGCCGGCTGCACCGCTTCGGGCGCGGCCTCGGCGGTCTTCTTCCGGGTACGGCGGGCCCGCTTGACCGGCTCGGCGCCCGCGTCGGCCGCGGTGACCTGCCCTGCGGCGGCCGAGGGAGCCTCGGCGGCAGCGGCGTCGCCCTCGCCCTGGGGCGGTCCGGCCGGGCGGCTGGCCGCGCGGCGGCGGCGCGGGGCGGCCTTGGGCGCGGAGCCTTCGCTGCTCTCGGGGCCGTTCGAGACCTCAGAGCCGTTCGATTCGTTCTGTTCGTTGATTTCGAGCATCCGGGCGGTTCTCCCGTTCATGCCCCCGGGCGCCGCGCTTCGTCAGCGGGCGCCGCACAGGGGCTTGCGTATTCGATCGGCGCTCCGCCTGGCGGCGATGCACCAAAGTCTTCTGGGTCGAGCCAGTCTTCTGGTCATGGCTGCGCCGAGCCGCACGGACAGGCCCGTACAGCAGGGTGTCCGGGCCCCGGGTGGCTCCCAGGGGCCCTGGACGGGCGCCGACGACAAGCCGCTGCGCGCCGTGGGGTGGCGCAGCGGGACTGACCGTCCGCCGGCCCCTACGCGGGCTGCGGCTCGGCCGACTCGGATGGGAGGGCCGGTGCCGCGCCACGGTCGGGCGCGAACGGGTCGGTCACCGCACCGGACTCCTGGTCGAGCGGCCCCTGCGCCAGCCTGGTCACCCCAGCGGGGACCGGCAGCGCCAGGTCGGCCGTCACACGGAGACCGGACAGGACGTCATCGGGTCGCACGGCGGGTGTTGCGTGCCGAACAACCAGCCGCAGTATCGCACAGCCACGGCCTGCGGGGATATCGGTACTACTTTCAGGTAGTGCGGTGGCACCGGCGTCGACCTGCGGTGCGAGCACCTCCAGGGCGACCACGGCGCCGCGCGCGTCGAAGGTGCGGATGCCGTTCTTGGTCTGCCGCTGCACCTCGACGGCCTCGGCCGCGAGGAAGACGGCCACGGCCGCGCGTGCCGCGTCGGGCTCGACACCGTCCAGCCGCAGCTCCCAGAGCGACGCCTCCAGGCGTTCGACGAAGTTGGGGGTGCGCACCTCGACCGCGTCGATCACGTCGAGGCCGTCCGGCAGCGAATCGTCGAGCTGTGCGCGCAGCAGCTCGGGGTCGCGGTGGGCGCTGAGCGCCAGCTCCACGTACTCGGCCTCGCTGGCGGACCCGGTGGGCGCGGCGTTGGCGAAGCTGATCCGGGGGTGCGGGGAGAAACCCGCGGAGTACGCCATGGGAACGGCGGAGCGGCGCAGTGCGCGCTCAAGGGCCCGCTGGAAGTCGCGGTGGCTGGTGAAGCGCAGACGGCCGCGTTTGGTGTAGCGCAGTCGGATGCGCTGCACCACCGGTGCGGGCGGCGGACCGTCGGGCGTGCGGCGTGCCAGGGCGCTCAGTCCTTAGGGAGTCGGGGCATGGTTGACCTTCCCAAGGGTACGCGGAGCGCCGCGGCACGCGCGCCGCGGCGACCGCGCACCCCCGGGGAGGCCGGACACGAGGTCCGGCCGGGCGTCAGCCGTGGCTGTGCCCCGCCGTCGCGGCGGACGAGTCGACCACGGCCAGCGGCAGCAGCTTCTTGCCGGTCGGGCCGATCTGGATGGTGGTGTCCATCTGCGGGCAGACGCCGCAGTCGAAGCAGGGGGTCCAGCGGCAGTCGTCCACCTCGACCTCCTCCAGCGAGTCCTGCCAGTCCTCCCAGAGCCAGTCCTTGTCCAGACCGGAGTCCAGGTGGTCCCAGGGCAGGACCTCCTCGTACTGGCGCTCGCGGGTGGTGTACCAGGCGACGTCCACACCGGTGCCGGCGAAGCCCTTCTCGGCGGCGCGCATCCAGCGCTCGTAGGAGAAGTGCTCGCGCCAGCCGTCGAAGCGGCCGCCGTCCTCGTAGACCGCGCGGATCACCGCGCCGACCCGGCGGTCGCCGCGCGAGAGCAGGCCCTCGACGATGCCGGGCTTGCCGTCGTGGTAGCGGTAGCCGATGTTGCGGCCGTACTTGCGGTCGTTGCGGATCGCGTCGCGCAGCTTCAGCAGCCGGGCGTCGGTCTCCTCGACGCCGAGCTGCGGGGCCCACTGGAACGGGGTGTGCGGCTTCGGCACGAACCCGCCGATGGAGACGGTGCAGCGGATGTCGTTCTGCCCGGTGACCTCGCGGCCCTTGGCGATGACGTTGCGCGCCATCTCGGCGATCTGCATCACGTCCTCGTCGGTCTCGGTGGGCAGCCCGGCCATGAAGTAGAGCTTCACCTGGCGCCAGCCGTTGCCGTACGCGGCGGCGACCGTGCGGATGAGGTCCTCCTCGGACACCATCTTGTTGATCACCTTGCGGATCCGCTCGCTGCCGCCCTCGGGGGCGAAGGTCAGCCCGGAGCGGCGGCCGTTGCGGGTCAGCTCGTTGGCCAGGTCGATGTTGAAGGCGTCGACCCGGGTGGACGGCAGGGACAGCCCGACCTTGTCCTCCTCGTAGCGGTCGGCCAGGCCCTTGGCGATGTCGGCGATCTCGGTGTGGTCGGCCGAGGACAGCGACAGCAGGCCGACCTCCTCGAAGCCGGTGGCCTTGAGGCCGCGCTCGACCATCTCGCCGATGCCGGTGATGCTGCGCTCGCGCACCGGGCGGGTGATCATGCCGGCCTGGCAGAAGCGGCAGCCGCGGGTGCAGCCGCGGAAGATCTCCACGGACATCCGCTCGTGCACCGTCTCGGCCAGCGGGACCAGCGGCTGCTTCGGGTAGGGCCACTCGTCCAGGTCCATCACGGTGTGCTTGGACACCCGCCACGGCACGCCGGACAGGGTCGGCACCACGCGGCCGATCCGGCCGTCCGGCAGGTACTCCACGTCGTAGAACCTGGGGACGTAGAAGCCGCCGGTCCTGGCCAGCCGGAACAGCACCTCGTCGCGCGGGCTGCGGCCGTCCAGGCCGGGGCGGCCCTCGGCCTTCCAGGCCCGGATGATCTCGGTCATGTCCAGCACGGCCTGCTCGCCGTCGCCGACCACCGCCGCGTCCAGGAAGTCCGCGATGGGCTCCGGGTTGAACGCGGCGTGTCCGCCGGCCAGCACGATCGGGTCGTCGAGGGTGCGGTCCGCGGACATCAGCGGGATGCCCGCGAGGTCCAGGGCGGTGAGCATGTTGGTGTAGCCGAGCTCGGTGGAGAAGCTCAGGCCGAAGACGTCGAAGGCCTTCACCGGGCGGTGCGCGTCCACGGTGAACTGCGGCACCCGGTGCTCGCGCATCAGCGCTTCCAGGTCCGGCCAGACGCTGTAGGTGCGCTCGGCGAGGACGCCCTCGCGCTCGTTCAGCACCTCGTACAGGATCATGACGCCCTGGTTCGGCAGGCCGACCTCGTAGGCGTCCGGGTACATCAGCGCCCAGCGGACATCACAGGCGTCCCAGTCCTTGACGGTGGAGTTCAGCTCGCCGCCGACGTACTGGATCGGCTTCTGGACGTGCGGGAGGAGGGCCTCCAGGCGCGGGAAGACCGACTCGACAGACATAGAGGAGGACTTTCGTGTGGACGCAGGGCGGACCCCTCAGGATACCGTGCCCGGTCAGGTCACTGCTCCGGCCGAGCACCGGGTCACGCCGCCGCGACCGGCCTAGGCCGCTATGGCGCGTTGCATCTTGACCGACTGCAGCAGGCCGATGCCCACCCAGATGGCGAACATCGACGAGCCCCCGTAGCTGACGAAGGGCAGCGGGATGCCGGCCACCGGCATGATGCCCAGCGTCATGCCGATGTTCTCGAAGCCCTGGAAGCCGAACCAGGCCACCACACCGGCGGCGACGATGGTGCTGTAGAGGTCCCCGGCCTCCCGGGCGATCTTGCAGGCGCGCCAGAGGATCACCCCGAGCAGCAGGATGATCAGGCCCGCGCCGACGAAGCCGAGCTCCTCGCCCGCGACGGTGAAGACGAAGTCGGTCTGCTGCTCCGGGACGAACTGCCCGGTGGTCTGGGTGCCGTGGAACAGGCCCTTGCCGAGGAGTCCCCCGGAGCCGATGGCGATCCGGGCCTGGGCGGTGTTGTAGCCGACGCCGGCCGGGTCCAGGCTGGGGTCGGCGAAGGCCGCGAAGCGGGCGATCTGGTACTGCTTCAGCAGGTGCAGCTGGACCACCGCGTAGGCGCCGGCGCCGCCGACCGCGATCAGGCCGAAGAGCCAGCGGCGCGGAGCGCCGGAGGCCATCAGCACGCCGAGGATGATCACCACCATCACCATGGTGGAGCCGAGGTCGGGCATCATCAGGATGACCCCTATCGGCACCGCAGCCAGCGCCAGCGCCTGGACGATGGAGCGACCGTCCGGGACCGGCCGTTCGCCGGCGTCCACCCGGGCCGACAGCAGGGTGGCCATGCCCAGGATGATCGCGATCTTGCAGAACTCGGAGGGCTGCACCGAGAAGCCGCCGCCGAGCACGATCCAGGAGTGCGCGCCGTTGACGGTGGAGCCCAGCGGGCTGAGCACCGAGAGCACCCCGAGCACGGCGAGGCCGTAGAGGAACGGAGCCGCGGTGCGCAGCCGGTGATGGCCCAGCAGCACCACGGCCGTGCACAGGCCGATCCCGATCAGCAGGTTGATCAGGTGCCGGTAGAGGAAGTACTGCGGGTCGCCGTGGTTGATCTCGTAGCGGCTGCGGGTCGCGGACCACACCAGCAGCGAGCCGATCGCGGACAGCGCTATGGCCGCCAGGACCAGCACCCAGTCCATCCGGCGCAGCGGCGACTCCCGGGCCATCAGCCGGCCGACCGCGCCGCGCTGCGGGGTGTACCGGGGGGCGCGGTAGCTGCTGCTCAGTCCGCTCATGCGCTCGCCCTCCGCTCCGGCGCCAGCGCGAACGCGGCGGCCGGGGTGCCCTCGCCGGCCGGGGGCAGCGGGGCGTCGCCGGGCAGGCCGACGGTGAAGGCCGCCTGCTGGACCGGCGAGCCGTTGGCGTTGAACCGGGGCAGGGTGGTCTGCGGGGTGGGCAGCAGGGCCTTCTTCGGGTCGATGGAGTTGTCCGGCTGGATCCCGTACAGCGCGTTGTAGATGTTGCGGACCGCCGGGCCCGAGCCGCCGGAGCCGGTGCCGCCCTGGGAGATCGTCATCACGATCGCGTAGTCCTTGGTGTAGGTGTCGAACCAGGACGTGGTCTGCTTGCCGACGACCTCGGCGGTGCCGGTCTTGGCGTGCAGCGCGATCTTGTCCTGCGGCCAGCCCTGGAACTTCCAGGCCGCGGTACCGCTGGTGATGACGTTGGCGGTGGCCTGGTCGATGTACTGCAGGGTCCGCTGGGTGTCCGGCAGCTTGCCCTGGACGATCGGGGCGAGGTCGCTGACGAGCTGTCCGGACGGGGTGACCACGGCCTTGGCCACCTGCGGCTGGTACAGCGTGCCGCCGTTGGCGATGGCCGAGTAGATCCGGGCCATCTGGATCGGGGTGACCAGGGTGTCGCCCTGCCCGATCGCGTAGTTGACCTCGTCGCCGGCGCGCAGGGTGGCGAAGTCGGCGCAGTCCTCCTTGGCGACGGCGGTGGCGTAGTCGTTCCTGCCGCTGGCCGCCTCCTTGCACCAGGTGTCCTTCATCGCGTCGTAGTAGCTCTGGTGCCAGGCCCGGTCCGGGACCCGGCCGGGGACCTCGCTGGGCAGGTCGATGCCGGTCTTCTGGCCGAGGCCGAACTGGTGCGCGGCCTTGTAGAGCCAGTCGTTGGGGTGGGTCGGCTTGGTGCCGCCGTCCTTGAGCCACTGGGCGTAGGCGATGTTGTAGAAGACGGTGTCGCAGGACACCTCCAGCGCCTTCGACAGGTTGATCGCGCCGAAGTTCTCACCCTCGAAGTTCTTGAACACCCGGCCGCCGATGGTCATCGAGGAGGTGCAGGGGAAGGTGTCGTCGTAGCTGTAGCCGGCGTTGAGCGCCCCTGAGGTGCTCACCACCTTGAAGGTCGAGCCGGGCGCGCTCTGACCCTGTATGGCCCGGTTGAGCAGCGGGAAGTCGGAGGAGACGTCGGTCAGCGCCGCGTAGTCCTTCGCGGAGATGCCGCCGGTCCAGATGTTGGGGTTGAAGGTCGGCGCGCTCGCCATGGCGATCACCCGGCCGGTGTGCACGTCCATGACCACCACCGCACCCGAGTCGGCCTTGAAGTTCTGCTGGGTGACGGTGTCGTAGGTGCCCCGCAGGGTGACCATCGCCTGCTGCAGCTGCTGCTCGGCGATGCCCTGGATCCGCGAGTCGAGGCTGGTGACCACGATGTCGCCGGGGGTGGCCGGCCGGCCGCCGGCGGTGCCGATGACCCGGCCGAGGTTGTCGACCTCCAGGTCGGTGGTGCCGGGGGTGCCGCGCAGCCGGCTGTCGTAGACCGACTCCAGGCCGGCCCGGCCGATCTGGTCGGAGGCGGCGAAGGTGGACTTCCCGTCCGATCCGGTCGCGGCGTTGATCTCGTCCTGGGTGACCGGCGAGAGGTAGCCGAGGACCTGGGCGGCGTTGGCCCCGTTCGGGGCCGGGTACTGGCGCACCGCGGTGGGGTCGGCGGTGACGCCGGGGAAGTCCTCGCGGCGCTCCAGGATCTGCATCGCCTGCTGGGTGGTGGCCTTGTCGGTCACCGGGATCGGCTGGTACGGGGAACCGTTCCAGCAGGGCTGCGGGGTCTTCGCGTCGCACAGCCGGACCTTGTCGTGCACCTCCTGCGCGGGCAGGCCGAGCACCTGCGCGAGCCGGTCCAGCACCGCCTTGCCGCCGTCCTTCTGCTGCAGCAGCGAGGTGCGGCTGACCGAGACCACGAGCTGGGTGGCGTTGTCGGCGAGCGGCTGGCCGTTGGCGTCGACGATCTCACCGCGCACGGCGGGAACCATGACGGTGCGGATGTGGTTCTGCGAGGCCTGCTGCTGGTACTGCTCGCCGGTGCGGATCTGCAGGTACCAGAGCCGGCCGCCGAGCGTCGCCAGCAGCGAGAGCACCAGGACCTGGAGGATCAGCAGGCGTCCGGTGACCCGGCTGGTGCGGCCCGTCTGCTGCACTCCGGCAGACGGTGTGATGTTGGTCATCGCTGTCGCTTCCCGCCCCTGAGGGTCACTTCGTGGTGCTGGACTTCGCCTTGGTCAGGGGCGTCTTGATCAGGGGCGTCCTGCCGCTGCCGCCCCCTGCCTTGGGGTCGCCGAAACCGGGAACGGAGCCCAGCCCGGAGACGCCGCCGGTACGGGTGCCGCCGCCTCCGCCGAACATCGAGCCCTTGCGGTTCAGCCCGGTCCTGGACGGCTTGCGCGCGCCGCCCGAACCGCCGCCGGAGCCGCTGACCGGGTCCACCGCGGAGCGTCTGGCCAGCGCCATCACCCCGGGAACGACGAACGGCGCGAGCAGCACGTCGTAGATCACCGCGGTCAGCAGCAGGCTGCCGAGGCCGACGTGCCGGGCGGCGGTCTCACCGACCATCGCGCCCACCGCGGCGTACAGCACGGTCGCCGCGATCGCGGCGCCGGCGACCACCATCAGCGGGGTGGTCACCGAGCGGATGTGCCCGCCCTCCGGCCGCAGCAGCCCGGCCGCGTAGCCCAGCAGGCAGAGCACCAGGGCGTAGCGGCCCACCGCGTGGTCGGACGGCGGCGCGAGATCGGCCAGCAGTCCGGCGCAGAAGCCCAGCAGGCAGCCGCCGACCGGCCCGTACACCAGCGCCAGGCCGATGACGACCAGCAGCATCAGGTCCGGGGAGGCGCCGGGCAGGCCGAGCCGGGCCAGGATGCTGACCTGGACCACCAGGGCGACCACGACCAGCACCGCGGAGAGCAGGATTCGATGCAGCCACATGTCTAGGGGTGCGCCTTCCCTGAGGAGGTGGCCTGAGGAGCGGCCGCGGGTGCCGCCGCGGGAGCGGCCGGCCTGGGCGGCAGCACCGCGTACCGGGGGTCGGTGGGCGGCGGTTGCACCACCACGCCGACCAGGTCCAGCCGGGTGAAGCCGACGAAGGGCTGGACCAGCAGGGTGCGGGTCAGCTGGCCGGGCGTGTCCACGACCGAGGTGACCGTGCCGACCGGCACTCCGGGGACGAACGGGCGGTCGTTCTGCGAACCGAACGTCACCAGCCGGTCCCCCGCCTTGACCTGGGCCATGGAGTTGAGCAGCTCGACCCGCATCGGTCCGGCGCCGGCGCCGGTGGCGAAGCCGATCTCGCCGCTGCCCTCCAGCCTGGTCCCGACGGTGAAGCCGGGGTCGCTGGCGAGCAGCACGGTGGAGGTGGTCGGGCCGACCGTGGTGATCCGGCCGACCAGCCCGTCGCCGTCGATGACGGTCATGTCCCGCTGGATGCCGTCGTTGCTGCCGATGTCGATGGTGACGGTCCAGGAGAAGCCCTGGGCCGCGCCGATCGCCACCACCTGCGCGGCCTTGACGGTGTACTGGCCCGCGCCGGCCGCGCCCAGCAGCTTGGCCAGCTCGGCGCTGCGGCCGCTGACCAGGTCGGAGCTGGACAGCTGCTGCTTGAGCAGGGCGTTCTGCTGCTCCAGGGAGCGGACCTGGGCGCCGTTGGCGCCGGAGTCGCGCAGTGAGTGCATGGCGTCGGAGACCGGGCTGACCAGCCCCGAGACGCCGCTCTCGACCGGGCCGAAGACCGAGGCCACGACGTTGCGCGGCCCGTTCAGCGGCGAGTCGTCGCCACCCCGGATGTCCACCGTGATCAGCGCGAACGCGACGGCGACCAGTAGGACCAGCAGGAGCCGGCTTTCTCGTGTGTCCCTCACGGTCCTCGGCGGTGCCCTTCCGATGTCGGCGGCGGAGATCCTGAGCCTGGTGGTGCTGGAACCTGATGCTGTTGGAACCTGGTGGTACTGAAGCCCTGTGGTGCCGGGGACGGTCCTGAGCGGGGGTCAGCGACGGGGCTGGGAGTCCAGCACCTGCTGCAGCGCCTCGAACTCCTCGACACACTTGCCGGAGCCGAGGGCGACCGAGTCCAGCGGGTTCTCCGCGATGTGGACCGGCATCCCGGTCTCACGGCGCAGCCGCTCGTCCAGGCCGCGCAGCAGTGCGCCGCCCCCAGTGAGAACGATGCCGCGGTCCATGATGTCACCGGCGAGTTCCGGCGGGCACTGGTCCAGCGTCGTCTTCACGGCGTCGATGATCTGGTTGACCGGCTCCTCGATGGCGGTGCGCACCTCGGCCGCGGAGATGACCACGGTCTTGGGCAGACCGCTGACCAGGTCCCGGCCGCGGATCTCGCTGTGCTCCTCCTTGTCCCCGTCGACGGGGTGGGCGGAGCCGATGGTCATCTTGATGTTCTCGGCGCTGCGCTCGCCGAGCAGCAGCGAGTACTCCTTCTTGATGTGCTGGATGATCGCGTTGTCCAGCTCGTCGCCGGCCACCCGGATGGACTGCGCGGTGACGATGCCGCCCAGCGAGATCACCGCGACCTCGGTGGTGCCGCCGCCGATGTCCACCACCATGTTGCCGGTGGCCTCGTGCACCGGCAGTCCGGCGCCGATCGCGGCGGCCATCGGCTCCTCGATGATGTGCACCTGGCGCGCACCCGCCTGCGAGGAGGCCTCGATGACGGCGCGTCGTTCCACCCCGGTGATGCCGCTGGGCACGCAGACCACGACCCGGGGGCGGGCCAGGTAGCGGCGGCGGTGGATCTTCAGGATGAAGTAGCGCAGCATCCGCTCGGTGATCTCGAAGTCGGCGATCACGCCGTCCTTCATCGGGCGGATGGCGACGATGTTGCCGGGCGTGCGCCCGATCATCTTCTTCGCCTCGGCGCCCACCGCCAGGATCCCGCCGGTGTTGGTGTTCACGGCGACCACGGACGGCTCGTTGAGGACGATCCCGCGGCCCCTGACGTACACGAGCGTGTTGGCCGTGCCGAGGTCGACAGCCATGTCACGACCAATGAACGACATGTTGTTCGCCATGGGTATGTGGGGCCTTCCCGAGGTCGAGGGTGTGGGGCGGCGGGGGTGACTGAGGTGACGGACGGTCAGTCCGTGTGGCAGGCCGCCTTCATGGTAGCCGTGCGCACACTCAGCGTGACCGCAGGCCCTCCGCCATTGTCGGGGCAGACGATCACATTTCCCACTATTGGGACGCGGGTGTCGAAAGTCCGGTTCCCCGGAATCCTACGCTCCGCAAACGCGATTACCCGTTCGACATACAGTCAAACTGAGCAATCTGTAGCAGAGTCCGAGCGGGCGAACGTAAGGGTCAGGAGTGCGCGGGGAAGAAGATCTTGATCTCGCGCTCGGCGGAGCCCTCGGAGTCCGAGGCGTGGATCAGGTTCTCGCGGGTGATCGTCGCGAAGTCGCCGCGGATGGTGCCCGGGCCGGCCTCGATCGGGTTGGTCTTGCCGGCCAGCGCCCGCACACCCTCGATGACGCTCTCGCCCTCGACGATCAGCGCCACCACCGGACCCGAGGACATGAACTCCAGCAGCGGCTCGTAGAACGGCTTGCCCAGGTGCTCGCCGTAGTGCGCCTCCAGCGTGGCGGCGTCCAGGCTGCGCAGGTCCATCGCGGTGATCACCCAGTCGGCCTTCCGCTCGATCCGGCTGATGATCTCGCCGATGAGACCGCGGCGGGTGGCGTCGGGCTTCAGCAGGACAAGGGTGCGCTGGGGCATGGAACGGCTCCGGGTGGATTGTGCGCGGTGGACGACGGCCCTGGGGCCCATCATGGGTCCGTCCATCATGGGTCGTACACACGCGATCTGATGCTGCGAAGGTATGACGAACCAGGAGCGAGCCTACCTGACCAGGGAGCTCGCCCGAACGTCAGGCTGACTGCGCGCGAGTTGCCTTGATGGTGTCGATTTTCCGGCCGTAGTGCACCGAGGCCCACCACAGCAGCGCAAAGATCACACCGAGTCCATACATCATTCCCACCACTGCGCCGCTGGCGATCAGCCCCAGCTGGAGCACCCAGCCGACGGCGACCGCCCCCGGACGGCCGAGCACGCCGCAGAGCAGCACGCAGAGCGCCATGACGATCCCGGACACCGTCCACAGCGTCGTCGAGGAGACCGAGGACAGGTGCATCGCCACCAGGGCGGCGAAGCCGACCACCATCGCCTCGGCGATCAGCGTGGACGAGCAGAGCGTACGCACAGCGGGCCTTCCGGGTTGCACAGCACAGGCAGTGGGTGGTGGGGTGATGCGGGTGTGGCGGGTCAGCGGCCGTTGCGGCGGTCGTTGCGGTTGCCGCCGAGCAGGATCCGGGCCTCGCCGACGGTGATCACCGAACCGGTGATCAGCACGCCGGAGCCGCCCAGGTCGCCCTCCTCCTCGGCCAGCGCCACCGCGGCGTCGATGGCGTCGTCGAGCCGGGTCTCGACCTGCACCCGGTCGGGTCCGAACACCTCGACGGCGGCCTCCGCCAGGGTGTCGATCGGCGTGGCGCGCTGGGTGGAGTTCTGCGTGATCACGACCTCGGCCAGCACCGGTTCCAGCGCCTCCAGCAGCCCGGTCGAGTCCTTGTCGCCACTGGTGCTGATCACCCCGATCAGCCGGGTGAAGCCGAAGGACTCGCCGATGGCGTCGGCGGTGACCCGGGCCCCGGCCGGGTTGTGCGCGGCGTCCAGCACGATGGTCGGGCTGCGCCGGACCACCTCCAGCCGGCCCGGCGAGCTGACGCCGGAGAACGCCGCCCGGACCTTGTCGATGTCCAGCGGCTGACTGTGCGCGGAGCCCACCCCGAAGAAGCCTTCCACGGCGGCCAGCGCCAGCGCGGCGTTCTGCGCCTGGTGCGCACCGTGCAGCGGGATGAAGATCTCGTCGTACTCGTGCCCGGAGATGCCGCGCAGGGTCAGCAGTTGGCCACCGATCGCCATGTCGCGGTGCACCACCCCGAACTCCATACCCTCGCGGGCCACCACCGCGTCGTGCTCGACGGCGTGCCGCAGGATGACCTCGGCGGCGTCCAGCGGCTGCTGGGCGACGACGGCCAGGGCGCCCTTCTTGATGATCCCGGACTTCTCCACGGCGATCTTGCCGGGCGTGTCGCCGAGCTTGTCGACGTGGTCCAGCGCGATCGGCGCGATCACCGCGACCGACGCGTCGATGACGTTGGTCGAGTCCCAGGACCCGCCCATGCCGACCTCGACCACGGCGACGTCGACCGGGGCCTCCGCGAAGGCCGCGTAGGCCATTCCGGTGAGGACCTCGAAGAACGAGAGCTTGATCGGCTGGGTGGAGTCCACCATGCCGAGGTACGGCTCGATGTCGCGGTAGGTCTCGACGAACAGTTCCGCGCTGATCGGCTCGCCGTCCAGGCTGATCCGCTCGGTCACCGACTCCACGTGCGGGCTGGTGAAGCGGCCGGTCCGGAGCTCGAAGTGGCGCAGCAGCTGCTCCACCATCCGGGCGGTGCTGGTCTTGCCGTTGGTCCCGGTGATGTGGATCGACGGGTAGGCCCGCTGGGGCTGGCCGAGGATGTCCACCAGCGCGGCGATCCGGTCCAGCGAGGGCTCCAGCTTGGTCTCCGGCCAGCGCGTGGCCAGCTGCGCCTCCACAGCGCGGAGCGCTACCGCCGGATCGTCGTTCCAGATGTCGGCGGAGGCTTCGGGCTGCGGGTTCGTACTGGCGTCGCTCACGCGACCAGTCTACGGAAGCGCTGCTATGCAGAAACCCGGGGGCGGCCACCTGTGCAGACGAGCAACCACCTACTACCAGGGGGCGGGGGGGGGGGGGGGGGCCCACCAAACACCACCCCGAGGGGGGGGGGGGCGGCGGGCCCCCCCCCCCGCGGGG
>NZ_JBGCCS010000065.1:0-21586 GCF_041262645.1 Streptacidiphilus sp. EB129 | reverse complement strand
AGCCCTACCCAGCAAGGGCTTTCACCACCCGATCCAGCTACGGACCGAACACCAGTTCATCACATCGGTGATCCAAAAAGTGCGAAACACGAGGGATCGGAGTCGAACTCCCGGAACGCGTCCGCGAGCAGGGCGGCGGTCGGGCCGTCAACGGCGTTGCGGGCCCCGGGACGGCTGAGGATCACGGTCCATATCGGCCCTTCACGCTCGATCCGGACGGTGGTACTGCTCATCGCTCTCCTGGTCCCAGAGGGCGGACCGAGTGGACCGGATCGGCGACCGCGCCGCCCCAGGTCGGTCCGTCGTTCATCGCGCGCCCAGGTTCAGAAGTCAGTCACTCTGCGCTCGTGCGCCGCGTCGGTGTACAGGTCCAGCAGCCAGTTGTGCAGCCGGAGTCCACCGTCAATCGTGACTACAGAGCCTGTCATATATCCGGCGGTCTGTTCATGCGAGAGCGCGAGAACCCAGTGGGCCACGTCTTCCGGCGTGCCCATCCTCCCGAGTGGGATGGCCTGGCGGGATCGCTCGGCATGCTCCGCCGCAGCCGCACTGATGGAGGACCAGGTATCGATGGCCCCTGGCGAGATCCCGTTGACGCGGATGCCCAGCGGGGCGAGCTCCACAGCAAGTTCCTTGATCAACATTTCAAGGCCGGCTTTGGAGGTGCTGTAGTCCGGATTCATTCGGATGGTGGCGGTGTGCAGCGACAGCATGAACACCACTGAGCCGCGGGCCTTCCGGCGACGCCACTCCTCGGCCAGGCCCTTCGTGAGAAACCAGGGTCCCTCCACATTGGCCAGGTAGGTCCGGCGCAGTTGGGCGCGCTCAAGCTCCATAAAGCCCCGCCCTGCCCGGGTACCCACATTGTTGACCAGCACATCGACCTGACCACCGCTCAAGACGGCAGCCACGAGCTCTTCGGTCTCCTGGCCCACCTCGGCATCGACGAGGTCGACGCCGGACTCCTGTCCCAGGGCTTCGAGCAGCCGCTCCGCCGACGAGTCCACGGCGCACACCACGGCCCCCTCGGCGAGGAAGGCCCGTGCCGTGGCCAGACCGATCCCGTGTGCGGCCCCGGTCACCACCACCCGGCTACCCGCGAATCGCCCCACTGGTTTCCCTACCGGGGGCGGGTTTGATAGAAGGACTCGAGTTCGCGCCATATCGCCAGATATCCCTTTCTCTGTGACGAGTCATACCAGATCGGTGTCCCGATACTCATCGTCGCCTGCCTGATGGATCGGCAGACGGCTTCGTTCAGCAGATCACGCGAGTGCCTGCCGGTAGCGCTGGTGGAGAAGGGGCAGAGACCGAATCCGCAGTGCGGCGGACAGCCGCCGGTGCTGGTGAGACGGGGGCGCTGCTCATGTCGCTCCAGGCACAGCGGGAGTGCGTCCCGGCGGCTGTTGGCATCCCGTTGCGCCTGCGGCGCCTTCTCGTTGTGGTTGAGCAGCAAGGTAACCTCCCCCAGCAGTTGCAGCGCCTCCGGGTCAAGCGCCGCGACTGCGGACTGGTTGAGGTTCTCCTCCGACGACCACAGCAGTCTCTCCCATGGCTCGTCCCGGCAGCGAAGGACCAGTCCCGCCATTCCGCGCACGTAGGGATGTGGATCGGTCAACCGGGTCCGCACCGCTGCTTCGGCAGCCGGGTCGACCGGATTGGAGGCCAGCCGACGGCCCACCGCCTGAAGTGCCTCCAATCGCGCGTACCAGAAATCCGCAGATTGGAGGAGTTCGCAGGCCCCGGGGTCGGGCCGGATTCCAGGGCAGCGAAAGGCCGCCGCCTTGTAGCCCTGGGCCAGCGATGACTCCGCCCCGAGCACGCCGGGGACCCCCGTTGTCCTCAGCTGCTCGAGGCAGGCTTTGAGCTGCACCAGTTGGGTCCTGCCCCGAGTCCCGTTGGGCCCTTGCGGCAGGCCGTCGGCCAATGAGGGGACGAACCAGAAGGCACGTTCGACCACGTCCGAACCCGCGTTGTGGCTACCCGAACGGATCCGTTGGATGAACCCGTCGACCAGGTCGGCGACATCCGCGTAGCGCCCCTCGTCCGGATCTCCCAGCCGCTGGGCACAGGCCCATCTGGTGGTGTACTGATCGTCGCCGTCCAGCACCGACCAGAGGAACGCGCCCCGCGACTGCAGCGTGAGGCGGTCGATGTAGGGGACGGCCTCAGCCCGGTCGATGGGTTCGGACGAATGCCACAGCCGCTGATACAGAGTCAGCGCCTTTCTCTGCAGTCGGGCGTCTTCGAGTGAGGAGGCCACGGAAGCGATCATGTTGGCACCCTGCAGGTTGCGCGCCAGAGGGGCGTTGTCCGGAAGTGCCACCACAATCTTCACCAGTTCCCGAGCGCTGGCGAGGGCGGAGGTTCGCGCGAAGGCCAGCTCGATCGCCAGAACGGCCTCACCGAGCACCGTCCCGGAGAGCAGTCGCTTCAGCTGTGCACGCCCACGTCGGTCTGCCAGCGCCTCGACAACGCCGAGCGAGGCGGCATAGCTCAACAGAACAGGGTGGCTGAACAGGATCTGGGCGGGGTCGGATCCGGGTCGTAGGAAGCCGGCCTCCTGGGCGGCCTGCATCACCTTCCTGATCTCGCTCCGGTCAGTGGACTGTCGCCCCATGGGACCGGTTCTGGGGTCGGCCGCGTAGTCGTCGAGGGTGACCGGTCGATGACCGGTGGAGAGCTGGAGCCAGGCCATGGAGCTGAGCACGGACAGGAATTCCTCGGGCGCCGACACCTGTTCGAGTCGATGGTTCATGACGGAACGCAGCAGCTCGGCCCGGCAGCGGAGGACCGTGGTCCGCATGTGCGCGATCCGTACCACATCCGAGGGAGGAAGTTCCTTGGCGAGGACAGCGAAGAGCGGAATCTCGTGCAGGGCGGCGGCGCGGGTGAGCTCCTCGGCCGTCGCTGCCGCGACACCCCATGTGGCGAGCTTCTCGACCACGCATGACACGGGAACGCCGGTGACGGGGAAGCGGTAGCCAGGCACGACCCGCGGCAGCGACTCCGGCCTTGCCGCTACTACGAGGCCGAAGTCCGAGCCGGCGACATCGGCCAGCAGCGCGGTCACCGCTCCTCGGATGTCGAGGTATCCGGTGTCGCTCCACATCTCGTCCAACGAGTCCAGAAGGATGACGACCCTGCGCTGACGGCGAATCCGCCACCACAGCTTCTCTCCGTCGCTCTCCCGGGTGGTATCGCGCTCCACCTGACGCAGGAAGCTGACCCTGGCCGCATCGTCCACATTCTCATCGAGAGGCGTCCCCGTCAGCGAGATCAGCACAGGGATCACGCCGTGCGCCGCGAGCCGTCCGGCCAGACGGCTCAGCACGAGGCTCTTCCCGGCACCGGCCGGACCGGTGACGACCAGTGGGGTCCCGATCCTGCCGAAGCGAAGTTCGGTCTCCAGTGCCGAAAGTAGACCGGGTGGCTCCATGAAGTCGTCACCGACCGTTCCGGAGGCACGTTCGCCCAGTAGCAACCTCGGATTTCGCCGCACTCGCCGCAGGTAGGCGCGGAGAACCAGGCGCCGGGTGACGGTGCCGAACCAGATCAGGGATACCACCGCAGCCACGATCATGCTGGAGAGCAGATTCGTTACCAGTCCGCAGGCCACCGGCTGACGGGTGCAGAGATCGTCCGTGGGACCGTTCGCGACCACACCGGAGGCGGTCGCCAATGCGGCAAGGGCTAGGGCCGTCGCACCGAGCGCAGTGGACACGGCGTTCTGCCGACGCGACGGCGGCCACCACCAAACGCCGCGGCCGAAGAAGCCGCGGGCGAGCAGTCTCGTCTTCCGCAGCAATATCCAGCGGACGAGTGCCCGCCGCGACCCGCGGCCTCGGGATCCGGACGGCACCTCAAAGGGGCCATTCTGCCACGAGGTCCACCTTTTGCCCGAGCCGAGCGCGGAACAACAGCCAGGTCTTCCTGAGGCACACCCGGCCGAGAGTGAACAGGCCGAGTCCTTGGACGCAGGTGTTCACTAGCAGAGCGGCACCTTGCAGCGGCTCCTTTCGGTAGACCGCCAGGCTCCCTATCCGGCCGCAGTAGCCGAACGTATTCCGTACAGCCACCTCCACCAGCAGAGCGGCCGTGACCTCGACCGAATAGTAGGCGTCATGGACCGCTAGCCGACCTCCCGGCAGCAGCCACTCGGAGGCCGCCCGTAAGTCCCCTGCCACGTCACGAAATCGGTGCGACCCGTCGATGAACACCAGTCTCGCGCCGGTAGCCTTCACCGATGGCACGTCGCTCGACCTCAACGGCAGGTGCGTGACCTTCCCGGTCACACCCGCTCGAGCCAGATTGGCGAGGAAGGCCTCGCGGTCCCCGTCGGGCATGCCTTGGCTCAAGTCGCTCGCTCTCGGCCCCACCTCGTTACCCAAGAAGGGGTCCACCGCTACGACGGTGGCGTCCGCGGCGGCACCGAGCGCCAAGGAGATGGTCGACCTTCCCTGATAGGACCCGATCTCCAGAATGCGTGCCTTGCTACCCGCCTCATGAGCCATTCGACCTAGTGCCATCGCCTGACGGAAAGTAAGCCACCCAGGGACGTCCGCCAGCACGCGGGCTATCTCCGTGTCCAGCCCGGCTGTCATCGATGACGGTTCGGACACCACTCCGCTCAACTCCATGGAATAGCCCAACCAGGATTTTGGCTGTCAAAGCCTGCTGTATCGAAAATATGCTGACAGTCCTCAATTCGGATGTCAAGATGAACGGCCGGACAAATCAAGGACTGGAGTGTGGTCCATGGATGATTCCGTTGCGGAGGCTGCCCTTCACAGTGCAGGAATCCACCGAATCGTGCTTCTGGCCTGGCGGGACTCGGCCGACCCGGATTCCGGCGGCTCGGAGCGGCACACCAGTGCGATGGCAGAGGTCTGGGCGGCTGCTGGGATAGATGTGACGGTTCGCACATCGAGGGTGTCCGGACAGCCGCCGCGCACCTCCAGGCATGGCTACCGGGTGGTCCGGCGCGGGGGGCGGATTTCCGTGTTCCCCAGGGTTTGGCTGGGTATTCCCCGACTGCGCTCCCGGGGTACGGGAATCGTAGAAGTGTGGAATGGGATCCCTTGGCTCACGCCACTGTGGACAAAAGGAGCGAATGTTACCTGGATTCACCACGTCCATGAACCTCTCTGGGATGTCATGTGCGGGCCATTTACTGGCGCTATCGGGCGCACGGTCGAAATGCGAATGGCCCCGCGGCTCTATCGAAGATCCTTGATCTGTACGCCTGGCGAGTCGACGCGAGACATTCTGGAACGCAGGCTCGGGCTCGGACGGGACAGCGGCCGAATCAGCGTGGTACCCCCCGGCGTGGACCCGGCGTTTTGTCCCAGCGGACTGCCGGACCCGGCTCCGTCCGTCCTGGTGGTGGCCCGACTGGTTCGATCGAAGCGGGTGGAACTGGTCATCGACGCCATGCGGGATGTCGTCGGCCGATATCCCGTCACAGTGCTGCACATCGTCGGAGACGGACCGGAGCGTGCCCGACTGGAGCACCGGGCGAGGGCCACCCTGGGACCACAACGGGCGATCTTCCACGGGGCGGTTTCCCAACAGCACCTGATCGAGGCGTATCGCAGCGCATGGATATTGGTGAGCGCGTCGGCTGCGGAGGGATGGGGCATGACCATAAGCGAGGCCGGGGCGTGCGGAACGCCCGCGGTTGCCACTGACATCGCAGGTCACCAGGATGCCGTTCTCGCGAATGTCACCGGCCTGCTCGTGCCCCCTTCGGAACTGGGGCGGGGGATAAGCCAACTGATCGCCAATCACCGCCTGCGCGACAAAATGGGGCACGCGGCGCGTGCCAAGGCTGCCGAGTTGAGCTGGGAGCGGACAGCCTGGCGGACGGCTGACGCACTCGTGCAATCCGCATCGGGTGTAGCTCGAATGCGGTGAGATCGCTGTCCTTGTCCTCTTGCTGATCGGTGGTTAGCTGCTGGATCGTCGTTGCTGTGCGGGTGGTGACGGTCTTGCGGGGTGAGGTCGGTGGCATCGTGGCTCGAGGAGATCGAGTGGCGGCAGCGGACGGCGCGGGAGCGGATCGCGGAGATCGAGGCCGAACTCGCCGCACTCCACGATGAGCTGGCCGGGCACCAGCGGCGACTGTCGCGGCTGGAGATCACCCGGGAGACGATGACGGAGATCTTCTCTGCTGCTGGTGAGGCGCCCGGGCAGGTGGCTGCCGGGGCACCGGTGCACGCGGGGCTGGCGGAGGGCGCCGACGGTCCCGGCCCGGGGCTGGGTTCGCCGGTCGGGGTGCTGCTGGTTCCCCTGTGGGGTGAGGGACGGGCGCTGTCGGAACTGCCGCAGTCCTACCGGGACTTCGTCGAACTGCTGACGGACGCGGTGCGTCCGATGCGGGCCAAGCACATCGCGTCCGCGCTTGGCCTACCGTCGGACGCCTCGAAGGTGGAGGGGCTGCGCTCGAAGTTGAAGCGGCTCACGGAGCGCGGGTGGATCACCGAGGACGGGCCGGGCGTGTTGGCCTGCGATCGCTCCTGGCCGGGGCGGAGGCGCACGTCCGGGCACACGCCGACCGGGGCCGTGCCACCGAGCGCGGGTCGGCAAGAGGGGCCCCGCTTCCTAGATTCGGGAGTGCGACGTCCATGAATCCGCCGGAAGCGAGAGCCCGATGGAACACTACGACCCCTGCGCGTCGGCTGACCTGTTTGCAGCCGCGTTTTCTTCCTTCACTTCCCTGATCGCCGACCTCAACAGGCCCGAAGCCCTCACCGCCTGCCACGGCACCCTGGAGGAGGTGATCTCGATCCGGGGCCGGGAGGTGCAGCGCCTGCTCCTGCAAGGCTTCCTGGACCCGCGCGAGCAGCGGGAACGCGCGACGCTTGGCGCGCTCGCCCCTTCCCGGCGCGCCGAGCGTCCCCGGCGGTCGGGCTGTCCGGATTCGTCCAGGGTGACCAGGCCTATGGTGGCCAGGTGCAGGCCGGCTGTTCCCCGCTCTGCGGGCAGTCCGTGCTCCTGGAGGCGGCGGAGTTCTCCGAGCGCGTCCCACTGCCGCGCGGTCAGCTGAGGATCGGAAGTGTCATCGGGCACCCGAAGATCCTAGGCACCGCTGCTCCGTGACGCCGGGCCGGGTTGCTCGTTGGTCCGGGCGAGACCATCCCATGTGGTCGTGCGCCGCGCCCGGCCAGTTGGCCGGCCGCGAGGGGAGGAGCGCAGCAATGGCCGGCTGAGGCAACCTGCAGAAGCAACCGGTGCGTGGCGGATGTCGGTGGCGTGGGAGACGACCACAGGATCAGGATCAGGATCAGGATCAGGGCAGGGGGAGTGGGCGTGGCAGGCGAGGGCGAGCCTGACACCGCCGCCGCGCCCGCGCCGGTCCGGCCGACGGCCAAGCGGCCCCGCGCCAACGGGGCCGGGTCCACCGCCAGGGTCCGGGCGGAGGTGCTGACCGTGCTCGGGGTGCTGAATGTGGTGACGGCTGACCGGCTGTGGCGGCTGCTGCGCCCGGAGGCGAGGGAGAACAAGTTCGCGCGCGCGGCGCTGAACGACTTGCAGAGCGCGAGGCTGGTGCACTCCGAGGGCCGCACGAGCACCGGCCACAAGACCTGGGGCTTGACCACCCAGGGCCGGGACGCGGCCCAGCAGGTGATGCCCGCCGGCAGGGAGGTCGGCAACATCGCCCGCGGCGCCAGGCGTTCCGGGGCCCCGCACGCCATGGCCGTCAACGAGACGATCCTGGCGTTCGTCACCGGCGGCACCGACCCCGCTGCCGGGCCGGGTATGGGCACCGTGCTGTCGTGGACCACCGAGGTCGTCCACGAGGCCCCGAACAAGCGCCGTACCGAGGCCGACCAAGCTGGTCCCGGCCTGGCAGCTCGCCTATGGCGATCCGGTGCGGACCGGGTACCCGCCGATCGCCGTGGTGTTCACCGGCACCAGCGACACCCTGCTGCGCAACCGCATGGCGGCGATGCGGGACCTGGCCCGCCCCTACTGGCAGGGTGACACCGGCTACCAGGACTTCACCGACTACCGGTCCGCGATCCCGATCGTGGTCACCACCTTGGACCGGCTCCAGCAGCACGGCCCGCTGGGGGCGGTGTGGTGGCGGCTGGGACACAGTGGTCTGCAGACCCTCGGGCAGGCCCTGGCCAACCCGGACGGCCTGGCCGCGTACCGGGCCCGGCAGGCAGCAGAGGCCGAAGCCGAACGCCTCGCCGCCGAAGCCGAGGAACGCGAGCGCGAGCATCAGGAGCGCGAGGACTCGCGCTGCCCGCGCTGCCGCCGTGCCGCAGACGAGTACGAGGACTGGGACGACGCGGCCAGCGGCGGCCACCCCTGCCAGCCCTGCGTCCGCGCCCAGCAGGAAGCCGCCGAAATCGCCGCCCGGCAGCAGCTGGACCAGGCCATCGCCGACGCGCCTTGCTTCCTGAAGGACTGGGACCGAGGACACCGCCCCGCGCCGTGTCCTGGCCCGCCAGGCCGCCGCCTGGGGCGCAAGGAACTGCACGCCGCGTGGAAGGCCCGTCAGGACGCTGCACAGCGCCCGGCGCCCCCGGCGCCGACCCCGAGGCCCGCACCCGCAGCCCGGCCGCCGCACCGCACTCCAGCAGCCGCTCGCCGACCTGGAAGCCGAACGCACCAGACAGCCCGCGCCCAGCACCGAGGCCTCGCCCCAGGCACCGCCGGCCGCGCCGCACCGCGCGGTGATCCAGCGCGGCCCCGCCCGGCCCGCCGCCCAGGCTGCGCCGCCGCCCCCGGCGGCCAGGCCCGCGGCTACGCGGGCGGAGCTCCAGGCCCGCTACGCCGGGATGTCCGAACCGCTGCGCAGCAGGATGATCGCCCTGATCGAGGACCGGCAACGCCAGCAGCGCGACCAAGACCCGCAGCCCCCCCGCAGGGCCGTTCAAGCTGATGTGACGTCCACTTCTGACGCCACATCAGAAGAATGTGACGCGGACGTGTTACACCCCTGGCCTGGTGCGGAACCCCGGGAGGAGGCCCCGTCGGCCCCGGGCGGAAGACGCCGATGGGCGCGCACCATGCGCCCTTCGCGACTGTCCGGGGCCGGGCGCGCCACTTGTACTGACGTCCCGGGCCCGTTCCGGTACGCGTCTCGGCTGTTCCTGCGGATGTCACGGTCGGTCGAAGCCTGGATCCTGGCGTTGTCGTGTGGGGCCGCGGCCCCACCGCCCCTGTGTCCCAGCCGTGCGGACGGCCGGGGCAAGCGATGCGGGCTCCCGGCTGCCGCCGTTTGCCTCGTTCGGTGGCATGCACTGCGCGCGGGGGCAGCGTCATGCCGGCTGTGACCACGCGTGACGGCGTCGAGATCTGCGGTTGGCTGCCGGTTCATCGTGTTCGTGCCGCTTCGCGTGCGCTGTCATTTGATGAAGCCCATGATCACGACCGGGTCGGGGCCTCCGCGGTCGATGGTGCATTGTCCGGTGGGGGCGGTCGGCTGGCATGACGCGTCGGGGTTGCCGTCCTTGTCCAGGAACAGGACTACGTCGTAGTCCGTGTTCGGGCCCCGGTAGGTCGCTGTGGAGCGCTCGGAGAAGCGGACGAAGGAACTCGATGCGAACAGGGAGTCGGGGAAGGTGGCGTCTCCGGTGTGCGACACCAGGTTGACCGGCTCGGTCGCTTCGATCTCGATGCCGGCGGATTCCTGGTCCGGCGGGACGGCTGTGTCGCCGTCGTCGTCGCCGATGATGTTGTCGTGGTCGGCGTTGAAGATGTTTGTGCCGGCGACCTGGTTGCCGTCGCCGATGATGATCACCGGGGCGGACCTGCGGGCGTCCGCGAGGGCGGTGCCGGGCAGGCAGGACAGGCCGAGCACGGTGAGCGCAACGGCCGCGCGCTTGATGGTGCGATTCACGTTGATCCCCTTCGTGGGCGTCGGGGCGAGCGTAGATTCCGCTCGCCCCGACGCTGGGGATCTTGGGCCGGCCGTGGCGTGTTGCCCGGACATGGACAGTCACCGCACAGCTGACGAATATGAGGACTGTGAGGACGCCGCCAGTGGCGGGCAGCCCTGTCAGCCGTGCCTCCAAGCCCGGCGGGAAGCCGCCGAACTGGCGGCCCGGCAGCAGCTGGACCAGGTCGTCGCCGAAGCGACCTGCTTCCTGATGGACTGGACCGAGAACACCGCCCCGCGCCGGGTTCTGGCCCGCCAGGCCGCCGCTTGGGGCAAGGGAACTGTACGCTGCCTGGAAGGCCCGCCGGAACGCCGCACAGCGCTTCGCCCCGCCCGACTCCGCCCTGCCTGCGACCGCAGCCGAGGCTGGCACCCCGGGGCGGAGTCCGCAACCCTGCCGCTCGAACCGCCCTTCCGCAGATCCCGCCGACCTCGAAGCCGAACGCACCGGACAGCTGGCCCCCAGCGCCGGCAGCCCAACCGAGTCCCCTCCACCCGAGCTGCGCCGGGCGGTGATCCAGCGCGGCACCTCCGAACCCGGCCAGGCCGTCCCGCCGCCCCCGCCTGGCGCACGTGTCCTGTCCGGCGGGGCAAGCTTAGCGCGTCCCACCGTCGGCTTCGGTGTCTAGTTGACCGACACGTTGATTGTCTGGGCCAGGTCGGGCCCGTAGGACCTGTGGGCCCGTCGGCGAACTGCAGGGTCAGCTGGTACTGACCGGACGGCAGCGTCACATCGGTCTCGGTCTGGGTCTTTCCGTAGTGGAGGTGCTGGGCGTCGATGGGAATGACCTGACCTGCGGGGATCGGATCGGTGTTGATCAGCAGCGTGAACATGCTGCCATCCGGGGACATGTCGCCCGCCGGCCTGACCTGCATGCCGTTGACCGCGAACTTGAAGTGAACCGGCTGTCCAGCGTCGCGCCGTCGGCCGGTGCCTGGAAGGAAACGTTGGCCATGGCAGCCTCCTGATGCTCAGTCGGTCCCGCACGGCGCGGGCCCTGGCATCGATCATGGCCCGGGCGCAGCCGTCCGGGAGCGGAACCCCACGGCGTGGGTGGAATACTCCCGTGCGCCAACCAGGGCCACGGGGTCACCCAGCGCGACACCCGAGAGCCCGGTGGCTGGGGCCCGTACGTGCTGGGCAACGCCGCGCACTGGTGCGCGGGTGACGGGATGTCACGGGGCCGGCCCTTCTCGCGGCTGGCGTTAAAGGGCTGTACCAGGCCCGGCCGGGCTGCTCTCCGGTCTGCCAGGGGGGCATGGAGGTGTGTCGTTGAGGGGGCCGTATCGGGGGCCGTAGGGCCGTCCGTAGTGGGGGCCGTAGGCCCGGCCGTTGGGCGGTTGTGCGGGTGTGGCGGGCCTCGGCGTTGTGCCTGCTCACGGGGCCTGTATGTCCTCACGGGATCTCTGACAACCCCCTGTGCGCGCACTCTTCCTGTTGTGCTGTGGGGTGATGGTGGATGGTGGGTGGGGTGGGTAAGGGCGGGCGGGTGCACGCGTCGGTGGTTTTGGTGGTGGCTGCGCGGGCTGGTCGGTGGTGTGCGCTCGGCGGGGCCGTGCGTGGGGCTGGCGGCGAGCGGGGGCGTGGCTCAGGGGTGCAGTGGTTGTACGTCAGGTGTTTTCAGCGGCTGGGCCCACCACCCTGCGGTTACCTCATACAACCGGCATACCACGACAATCACACTTGGGTGCAGTTCCTGGCTCATACAAGATTTTCGTAGGCGTTGATCAACCAGAGGTCATCGTCGGGCGGGGGCTGGTGGCTGCGGCGTGAGTGGGCGACGAGGATGACGCGTTTGCGTAGGAGATGGATGCCGGCCCGCCCCGCCATCTGACGCTTGATCAATTTCAGGTCCGTGATTCTGCCCTCCGCGACGCCAGAGTTGTAGGGGAGCGCCACGGCGGCGTGCACCGCGTCGATGTCGTCCTGCAGGCTGACGGAAAAGCGGACCAGCGGGGCGAGGCCGCTCTGGCGGGCGCTCGTGATCCAGCGGTCGATCAAGACTGTGCGCTTCTTGTCGAAGACGTCCCGGAAGGAGCGTACGAGGCTGTGGAGGGTTCGCAGTTCCGGGCAGCGTTCCAGCAGGTGCTTGATGAAGAGGCGCTGGTCCTCGTCCAGGCGCTTGGGGCGAGTGGTCAGCAGCCGAGTGACTTCGAACGCGCTGCGGGCGGGAGCGGGTGGGGGCAGGCCTATGTCCAGGGCCTCGCGGTGGGAGGTGAGGTAGAGCCGGACGGTGGCTTCGCTGCCGCGGAAGCCGCGCGCGGTGATCTCGCGGGCGAGGGCCGCGATGTTGTGTTCACCCTCGGCCCAGCGACGGTGCAGGTGCCCCTGATAGGGGCCGAGAATGCCAGCACGGCGAGGCCAGACCGGGACGACCTCCTGCCAGGTCGCGGCGCGGGCGTGGCGACGGACGACATTGCGGTCCAGGTCCATGTGCCGCCCGATCGCGCGAAGCGCCATCCCTTCCGCGAGCAGGGCGTGGACGGTGGTGTGTACGCGGCGGGTGCGGGCGGCCATGAGACCGCCGGGTGGTCGGGGCGCGGTCGTCTCGTCGTCGGGTTCGGGCAGGCAGTCGCGGTGCGCGGTGACCACCTCGTAGATCTTGCGCCCGAGGTTCTGCCAGAGGTGGAAGCGGTCGCTGACCTGCACGGCCTGTGGAGCGCCGGCGGTGATCGCGCTGCGGTAGGCGGCCGAGCCGTCGCGGCAGACCACCTCGATGCCGCGGTGGGCGCGCAACCAGGCGGACGTCGGGTTGGTGTCCCTGGTATCCCAGGCGTCGACGGGCAGGCGGGATTCCGCGTCGATCATGAGGGTCGCGTAGCGGCGACCGCGCCGTAGTGCGAAGTCGTCCACGGCGACCACCCGCAGCTTCGGTGTCGGCGGGTCGGGGGTCTTCATCAGGCAGGTGAGCAGGCTTGCCCAGCTCAAGGTGTGGTGCAGGTGGAGCAAAAGTCGCGAGCCGGCCTTCCCAGCCAGCGCTGTTGCCACGGCGACGACGATCGCCTGCAGACCGGTGCTCCGGCGCTGGTAGCGCACGGTCAGTCCATCGACCTGCTCCGCGAACGTGGTCTTCGGGCAGTTGGGGTTCTCGCAGTACAGACGACGCACCGATAACTCCACCGTCACCGGACGGCCGCCGACCGCCTCGTCGGCGACATGCCGTACGTACCGGCTGTGCACCCAGTCCGAGGACCGGCCACAGCCCGAGCATGCGACAGCGGTCCCGTCCCGGGTCCGCGCCGTGATCCGGACCACCCCAGCCACATCCCGTACTTCCTCCACCTCCACTGCCGCCAACTGCGGCAGCAGAAGATCCAGCTCAACTTCCCTCATCCGCCCAGCGTGGACCCACCCTGACAAATCATCAGCAAAGGCGGGCGGCTCGATCAACGCCTACGGAAATCTTGTATGAGCCTAGATCCTGCACCCATCGAAGTTGATGCGGTGCAGGGAGCCTCGAACACCCCCGGCCTCCTGCCACCGGCCGAGCCTTCGCCAGCAGGTCTGCCCGGAACCGAAGCCCAGCTCCGGCGGCAGCTGCTGCCAGGTGATGCCGGTTTACAGCAGAACAGGATGCCCTGCAGGCAGCGCCGGTCGTCCATGGGGACGCGGGCCCGGCGACCGCTCCGGCCAGGCCGGCAGCACCAGTCTGATCCGGGCCCACAGCTCGTCGTCCACGATCCACGGCTTCTTGCTCACGCCATCACAAACGGACGAATCGTCACATCGGTCACGCCCCTGCAGCGACGATCAGCAAGATCGTGATACGAGTGGCGGCGCAGCAGGTGCGCAGCGAGAGCACGACCCGGGCGGGCATCGTGTACGACTGTACGGACGCCCGGGCGCAGGTCTCGCGCGTCAGCCGCACGATCTTGTCGGCGGTGCGGAGGGACAGCGGAGCGCTGGCGTCCCTCTCCTGGGGCATGGGACGGTGGGTGGTGTCTCGTTGGAGCAGGTCCGGCGCCGGTGTTTCGAGCTGAGTGCCAGGGCCCGTAGCCTCTCGGTGTGTCAACATCGGACGATCTCGGGGTCTCGTATTCGGTCGCGTCGGGCGAGGAGTTCGCCGCCTACCTGCATTCGCGCATGCGACCGACGCAGTGGCGCATTCGATCGCGGGCCTGTGCTGTCGGTGACGCTGTCGTCGCCACCGCGGGGGCGGCCCTGCTCGCCCTGGCAGCAGTCGACAGCCTGGCATCGTGGTTCTCGGACCGGGTCCTGCTGGACCATAACGATCTGTCACATGTCGCAGGGGCCGTCCTCGTTCCCGGCTGGTCCTGGCTGATTGTCTCCCTGCTGCTCACGATGCCGAGACGGCCGCCGCGCCCCGACATGGCGCAGAAGGCGGCCTATCGTGCCGCCCAGCGAACACTGCGGCGGGCCATGTTTCCCTCTCTGCGCATGCGTGTCGGCCTCGGATGTATCGGCATCCTGTGCGCGGGCGTGGTGATCGGCGGATTCGCCCTGGGCGCCGGCAAAGGCAACACCCGGGTCCAGCCGGGCCCGAGATATGAGGTCTCGACGGTGACGCTCAATCAGAACGCGTGGACACCGGTCTCACCGGGGCAGTACGCCCTGTGGCAGGCACGGTTCGTCCGGGAAGACGGCTTCTTCACCCTCTTCGGGCTCATCCTCACCGTCGGCAGTTACGGGCTCCTCCAGCTACACCGCACAGCCGTCTCGTCTCATCGAGCACGTCATGAAGAGACACTGTGAACCGGGCGCTGACGGGTCCGCCTGGCAAGCCTGGAGATGACGCTGCTGTGGTGGTGATCTCGGGACCCGCCCGAGGCCGGCTCCTCGACGCCAACCTCGCAGACCTTGCCGCAGCTCCGGTCTTCCATCCCCAGCCAGACTTCCTCGCCCGGTACGAGCAGTGGCTCGACACACTGCCTGACGAGAGCGCGGGGTCGGCACCCAGGTTCAGCTTGGGTAGGGCGGGGATCGTACGATGCAGCGCGTGACCGAGAGATCCATCGCCCCGCATGCCGCTGTGGTCGGCGAGGCCACTGTTCAGCGCCGGAGGCGGCATCGATGAACGTTCCAGTGACTCCGCCGCGCCCCTTGGACGTCCTCTCGGTCTTCCCGGAGCTGGCTGGTCGCGCGAGGACAGCGGTCCGGTTGCACCCCGATCCGGCTCACCCAGTCCCGCGCGACAGTTCGGTCGGCGGACCATTGGCCTGGCCGGCGAACGAGGCATGGCCGACCTGCCCTGGCGGTCACCACCTCAAACACCGCCCGCCGCATCGTCCCGGCACCGTCCGTGGCGAGCGGTCCGCGACGCGGTTCGTCTCTCTCGGCGAGATCACCTGGGACGAGATCCCCGCGGGACACTGCCTGGCCCATGCTCCCGGTGATGCAGGTGTTTGCACGCGACGTGCCCTGGTACGACGGCTTCCCGAAGGACGCGGATCTCCTGCAGATCCTCTGGTGTCCGTTCCAGCACCGCTACGACGACGCGACAGTGCCCTACAACGGCATCGCCGGTCCCTTCGTTCACGTCCGCTTCCGCGACAGCCGCGACCTCACGGGCAGCTTCTCGACCGCGCCCGAGCCCCTTGTCGTCGGGGAGCTGGGATACCTGCCGTCACCGTGCCGCCTTCGCCCGGAGCCGGTCACCGAGTATCCGCATCCTGGCGTCCTGGGCGAGGGGTTCGAGGAGCGGGTCGAGGAGTGGGAGATGGCCACCTTCGCAGACATCACCGACGACCCGGAAGACTACGAACCCCGCTTCCACTGGGAGCTCACCACGGCTCCGGGCTGGAAGCTCGGCGGCCACGAGCCCTGGAACTACCAGGGCTACTTCGCGCCGGTGCGGTGCCACTCATGCGACAGCGAGATGAGGTTCCTTGCTGCGGTGGCCAGCATCGAGCGGGACGGCGGCACAGCGAGCTGGGCCCCGGCCGGATCCCTCGAGGGCCCCGTGAACAGCCGGCTGCGGCGTCAGGCACCGACGGGCGTGCGGCTGGGAAAGAACGAGACCATGCGCATCTTCACCTGCCCCGTCTCGACACAGCACCCGGTGATCGGCGACCTGATGTAGCGCCCGGACTTCTGCACCCTCTGCGGGTTCAAGCCGCCGCTTCCTCCCGGTGGTGGGCATAGGGGCGGGTGCCGTGCCCGCCAACTGCGCGAAGCCCTGCGGCATGCTTTGGCGGTCATGCTCGGGCTCAGAGGGGTCGGCCGCGATTCACCGCCCCGCCCCCAGGCACGGGCCGCTGCCGCACGGGTTCGACGCCCGACGAGCCGGCAGCCAGCCGGGCCACCAGGGCGGGAGGCCCTGCGGGCAGCGCGCCTGCTGGTACATACCGTCCCGGGCCGAGACATTGAGCATCAGATCCGCGCTGAAGACCCCCACCAGCAGCACCGAGGAGGCCAACAGCCAGGCGCCGAGCCACAGTAGCCGCCGCCCGCGCCCGCGCAGCAGCCGACGCGCCGGCCAGAAGCCGACGGGCAGACAGAGCGAGTACAGCAACAGCCAGCCCAGGCCCTCGAAGACGAAGAAGCGGGGCGAGTCCGCCATGTCGAACCCGGCGGGCCAGGCCACGCCGTAGCAGGAGGTCCAGCGTCGCCGATCAGGTTCGTGGCCACCGCCTCCACCACGAAGCCCACGACCAGCCCCGCCAGGGCGACGGCGCAGCCCACCGCGCAGCCCCCGGCCGCGGCAGGCGCGTCACCGGCGTCAATCTTCCGTACGTCCACAACCTTCAGCGGACGCACCGCGCGTCCACCCCGGTTCCCCGCACACCGCCCATGACGCCCCGCCAGACCGCCGTGATGACGCCGAGGTCCGCCAAGGTGGGGAGGCTCGCCTCGTCCAGCAACACGGACAGCATCGCCCCAGCCGCTCCCGGCAGGGCCGCGCGCCCCACCGGTGACCGCAGGAGTCGTCTCGCGCGGCGGACGAGCCCGATCGGCATCGCGCCGGGGTGATGGCCGTGTCAGGTACTGCCCGGCTTGCCGGTCCTGACGCCGACTTCGATTGGGTCTGGCTGGCAGTCGAGGATGTAGGCGTGGATGTCCGCGCCCTTCGCGCCTACACCTGGACCATGAACCAGCACTGCCGCCTCGATCGGGCATTTGGATCGGCAGCGAACATTCGATGCCGCGGGCGGCGGTGCGTACACAGTGCTGCCGCGTCAGCTGACCCACCGACAGGTCAGCGGTATGCACGGGTCAGCAGAGCCCTGTGCGGCAGCACCAACTGGTCGTCCGTCCCGGCGAACTCCTGGCAGAGCAGGTCGAAGTGGCGCTTGATCTCCGCATGCGTCTCAGGCGGCTGGCTCACCACGACCTGGCCGATGAAGGCGACCCCGGCAGCCGGACCGCTCCACCACTGCGCGGCACTCCAGGTCCGCGTCCTCACACCACTCCTGGACGATCTGCGGCTCCTCCAGCGTGGCGTCCACCAAGGCCTGCTCGGTGCCGGGGTGCGGGGAGCCCGCGTATAGGGTGCCGCCGACGATGAGATGCGGGTACCACTCGGTGAGGAGCTTGAAGTCGGGCGGCAGGGAGGTACCAAGAAGGCTCTCGGTGATGCGCCAGTCGATGCAGGCGGGTTCGGGCCGCTTGAGAGGGACCAGCGCAGGGGCGGCCCGCTCGAATGCGCGAAGTGCCTCACCCGCGTCCGCGATCCTGTGCAGCGGCGCCTGGGTGCCGAGGAAGTCGTCCATGGTGCACGGTCTCTCAGCCAGGTGTGACGTCCGCGCCAGGGGGTGAGCCCCTCTCGGGTCCGTCGCAGCGCCCTGCTATCTATTGCACCGTGGATAACATGGCTGCTGACGCAGAAGCTCGGTTCGCTTGGGTGGACGAACTGGAAGAGGACTACATCCTGCCGACCGTCTCACTCGTCGAGGGTGTCGCCGAGGACGAGGTGATCCGCCGGCTCGGCGGTCTTCCCGCTTCGGCCCGGCCGATGACTGTTCTCCAGGCACTCGACCGCGCTGATGAGTCTCGCGGTACCGGCCTGATCGGGGTGGGGACCCTGGGCGACTTGGTGTTCACCGTGGAGGGGAGCTACACCACCGCGGTGCCCGGCATCCTGCGCGACCTTTCGAGGGGCGGGCGGGCATTCAGCGTCAGTATCGACGTCAACGGTGGCGACAGGTTGGGATACGCGGTCGACGGCGACCTGGTGGTCTTCGAGGAGCACTGGGGTCCGATCAACGCGTTGCGGGAGGGTGATCCGCGCTGGGATCCCGGGTGGTGCAGAAGCCTGATCGACGTGGAGGACGAGACGGAGATCTGGGGAGTGAAGATCTTCGCTCTGATGGAGCGGGTGATGGGCGGCGCGGTCCAGCCGCACTGGTTCACCGATCCGCTCAGGACAGTCGAGGTTCCGGCGGCTTCCCGATACGCCAACACCTCGGCCTGGGAAGTCCCCTGACACAGGACTGCCGAAGGAAATCGGCTGCCGGCTCGTCGGGTCAGTGGTGCGATGGGGCAGACGGCCCATCGCACCCCGGGTCCCGCCCTTTACCGTGCGGACGACCCCACCGCCGCGGAAGTATAGCCTGCGGATCGCGTTCGCTTGGAGGAAAGCCCTTCCTTTCCAGTTGCCTCGAACCAGGTGCATGCGATACCGCAGGACCGGGCCGCCGGAAGGTAAGTACCGGCAGTTGGTTACCTTGGCGGCCGACAATGCCGCCCTCAAGTGAACAGGCTGGACCGGGAGCGACGCCGCACAGCCCGCCAGTTGGCCCTATCAGGAAAGGATGCCCGACTGGGCAGACCCCCCCCAGGTGGCCAATCTTGTGCCTCAAATTTGAACCGCAATGCCAAGGCAACATATATTACGCTCTGGGGCCAGACGAGACAGCCAATCCGCGGCGCAGCCAGTCCGTTTCCATCGTCCACCATGGCTTCGGCTTCGCAAGCCATTGCGAAGCTGGGTGATTGCCGGTGAACACGTCGAGGAGGAATGCGACCATACCGCCTTCCGTGCGGTAAGTGGTACTAAGCCCTCGTGCCCACATCACTACTGGCCAGCGATCTGAGTCGGGATCACCGGTGAGCCAGAAGAATACGTCGCCTTCTTGGTTCTCCCCCCAAGCGAGCATTCCTCCAGGATGGGGGCGGACTCGATAGACAGAGCCGCCCCAGAACTCCTCGTCCCCACCATCAAAATCGGGCCCAATGTCTGAATCGGTCCTATCAACAAACGCCTTGAATCCAGTTGGCGCCCCTGGGCAAGGAGGCTGCGAGCAGGGAGCGTAAATGAAGAGCCGGGAGGAATGAGGGGAAGTGCTTATAGCACCCCCGCCATAGAGATCTACGAACGCACGGTAATCGCTTGGGAAGTCGAGCCCAACTTCCGATTGAGAGTTTCGCCACGGTGGCGCTACTACGCCCCCCGCCGGCGGTGGGGGCAAGATTCGAGCAAGCTCGCCCAGGTCTGCACTCACGAAAAATCCTCATTCCCTAGATCCGGATACTGGCCGCCTGCCGTATTGGGAACGCATACGGAATTCGTAGTTCCCGCCCCCGTGGGAGGATGCCCCGCCAAACTTCGCCCAGAGGTAACGGCCCTGACCCGCGCCTCGCAGAGCGCTGCCCCGTGCGACGGACGGGAAGTGCACGGCCCGGCCCGGCGGGTGCGGAGACGTCGGCTTCATCGCGCCGCTCCGCACCCACCGCGGCGGTCACCTCTGTTACGCACCCGCCAGTGAGAGGGCCGCAATGCCCCGGCGAATCCCCTCGGTCACCGCATCAGGGGCGCACGTTCGTGGTGTACTGCGGCCAGCCACTGCTGGAAGCCGAGTCCAGGAAGGCCCAGTCGAACGTGCCTGCGGAATTCCGCAGCCCGTAGCCGGACGCGGGCTCCGGCATGATGTGCCATGTGCCCTTGTAGGCGGACTTGCTGAACGTGATCCGTACGTCAATGTGGGCCCACCTGCCGGGCGCTACCGCCAGGAGGGTCGGCTCCTTCTGCAGCCCGAGTGCGAAGTATCCATGGTGATCGGTGTCGGTGGACGCCTGCCAGCGGTGCGTCAGCGGGTTCAGCCAACTCACGGAGATGCCGCGGATCGGCGTCGCCCGGTTCCATAGGTCCAGCCCGAAGTCCTGGGCGACGAGCGTGTCCTTGGACCGCTCCATGTACCAGGTCCGGATGTAGATCGTGCTCCCCGCACGCACGGTGCGGGGCACCCACTGGGTGTTGGTGTAGAACGTGCCGATCCGCTTCGGGTTCCCGCTGACGCCACGGGGGTTCGTCGCCGCCGATGCGGTGCCCACCGCTCCGGGAAGCAGAGCCAGAATGCCTGCTGCGGCCGCGAGGACAGTGGTACGGCGTAGTGAAGTGCGCAAGGTGCCCCCATGATGTCGATCTCCAGGGCACGCATCCTACGCAGAGTCCGACCGGCCCGTTCCAGACTCTGGGGCGGCAATTCTTCGGTGAGGTGCCGCCTGCAGCCGGCGGGGGCCGGTCAGTGGATCCGTGCCCTGTCCCCCGTCGGCCACGAGGACCTGTCCGTCGCGCCAGGCCGGGGCGCACGGCGCCCGGTCTCCCCAGCCCGATTCCACCTGCCGCTACACCCCGCACAGGCAGGTCGAGGGGCTCGTGGCGGATCGGGTTGCTCCGGGTTCAGCCTCTGGTTGAATACCGGCGCGGAAATGGAAGGAACGCCGATGCCCGCCCCTGATGACCACTGGCTGCGTGAGGTCCGGCTGGCCTGGGCCACCCAGCTGCCCGGCCCCGACCCGGCCGCCCGCCTTGAGACGGCCGGACGCGGTCTCCTACCGCGCACCCCGGGCGCCGGCCAGGTGCTGACGTTCCCGCTGGCCGGTCCGTTCGGCCGGCTTCTCGACGCCGCCGCGCGGTTCCTGCACGACGGCGGCCGTGAATCAGCGCAGGAGGTGGCCGTCGCCGCGCGGACGGTGCGGTCCCTGACCGTCGCGGCGAACCTGCGGCACTACCGCGAGAGCGATCCCGGCCCAGACGCCCGTGCGGAGAAACGGCTGCGGCACCAGGTCACCAGCCGCGGCAACGGCATCCTCGCGCTGCAGGTCAGCGAGCTGCTCACCGTGTCGGGCAGGCGCCTGCCACGCACCGTCCTTCCGCGCCCCGTCCCCGAGGACCCCGATGCCTGGACCGTGGTGTGGAGCGACATCACCGCCCCCGGGCTGATCCTCGGAGCGGCCGCCCGCGCCCACCACGGCGACACGCTGGACCTCCAGATGCTCGCCTCCGCCCTCGCCACCGCCGTACGGACCCTCACCCCGGCCATCCCCGAACCCCTGTAGGAGCCAGCCAGAGCATCCCGAGCCACCGGCCCCCGACGCCGCCGACCCCGGGCACGGGCAGGCGCAGCGAGCGGGTGCAGTTCGTGGTGCTGTGACGGGGAGCCGGACCATGACGTCGGGGTGGCGCGGCGCTGGGATTGGGTGCAACCGCGGCAGACGGGTGAACGTCTCCGGGATGGTGGGGCCGCAGCGGCTCTGCCGTGGCGGTCGACAGTGGAAGCGAGCTTATGGGGAATCCACCGGGACAGGGGCCGTACCGGGTCCCGCCGCCGCCCCCGAGCCGCTGGCCGCGCCGTCTTGGGATCGGATGCGCGGTCCTGGCGGGAGGGTGCTGCCTGGCATTCATGGGGCTTTTGGGGCTCTTCTGCTGGACCTGTGGGTGTGATCATGCGGGTTGGCGGCGGGGCAGGGTGGGTCTGTTGCCGCCGAGGCAGAGTATGACGAGCGCGATG
>NZ_JBGCCS010000064.1:0-22288 GCF_041262645.1 Streptacidiphilus sp. EB129 | reverse complement strand
ACGCGAGAGATCGAACGTGTCCATCCCCACGCCGACCAGCACCGATTCCAACTCGCCGTCTAACAACGCGACCTCACCGCATCCGAGCTACACCCTTCGACGTTGTCGTCACCAAGATCAAGCAGGCAGCCAGCTCGACCAGTCACGACGGCGTCCTACCCCCAAGCCCCCGCGCAGGTCGACCGAATCCTGTTAGCAACTCCCGCGTTCGGTCTCTACAGTCGCCGCATGGCCACCGAAGTCGAGCAACCAAGACAGCCCGACGTTGCCGCAATGCTCAAAGACCAGACCAGCGCCTGCAAAACAGCCCGAGCGGCCATCGCCAGTGGGGCTGAGGTAGAGGTCCGGGACAACGAGGTGCCGCACTCGATGGTTTTCGGCATCGCTGCGCAAAGGCTGCGATGGTCGATCAAGATCGGCCAGACGACCCTTGGTCTTGACGAGTCCGTCGAAATCCTCCGCAGCCACCGCGGCGAGCGACTGCGCACCGGCGTCATCAACTCCGCAGACCGCTCCTGGTTCTTCACCCTGTACTTCGACGCCACCGGAACCGAGCTCCTAGCATGCAGCGGCGTCAAGCGGGAGGCGCACCCGAGGCCGCGACGCACGGCGGCCCCGGATTAATCCCCACCCTGAGCGGCCTGCGCTCGTTACTCTGCCGCTCATGCCCAACGCCACAAGCCCAGCCAACACCATGCTCCAGCGTCTCTTGTGCTGCGTCTGCGGCCAGAGCACCGACGACGCCGGGGACTACGTACTCCTCGGGATCAGCACCCCAGGAGTCCCCACCGAGCAGTGGCTCGGAGCGCACGCCGAACACCTCAACAGTCTCCTTGCCAGCGGCTTCTCGATTGAAGTGCACAAGATGTAGGCCCGGCGCCCACCGGCCCCGTTTCCTGTCGCAGCACAGGTGGCAGGTGACGTGACGCTGACCTGTGTAGCTGCCAGATGGTTCGGGAATCCAAGCCAGTGCATTCCCGAACGATCTGGCTTTTGCGGAAGTGGGGCCGTCCGCGACCGGCCCGGTTGGGAAGCGGCTTGCCTCCGGTCACGCGGTGCCGGAGGGACATGGGTGCCGGCTCAGGGTCGCGGGCTGCGGGCGATGACATGGCCGGTGCTGTCGAATGCGGTGACTGAGGTCGCGTGCGCCGTTGACGATTGCGGGATCACCGCGTCGTAGGTCACCCAGTTGTGCTCCCCGGGGGTGGTCAGGATCGTCGCGACCACTTGTTGGCTGCCCACGGTGACCACGATGCGGGTCGGGTGCGCCGAGCCGGTGTACACGCCAGTGAGCACCGCCCGGTGATCGGGCGCGGCCAGTCCGAGGAGCGAGTAGCCCAGGCCTGGCCTCATCCCGGGGTTGGGGGGCAGTTCCTGGCACGTGATGTGAAGGCCACGTGGCCCCTCCAGGCAGAGTCCCGAGGATTGGAGCACTGTCGAGTAGCCGGTATTAAGCAGCAGGTACCTGTTGCCAGGCACCATCGGAACGACCGGTGACGGTGATCCCGCCGCGAGCGGCGCCTGTGACGTGTCGGCGGACGGAGGCTGTGAGGCTGGGGCGACGAGGCCCGACTGTGTGGCTTGGACTCCGCTTCGGGTGAATCCACCGGTCGCGAAGCCGGCCACGGCCCCCGCCACAGCCAGTGCGGCGATCCCTGTGGCGGCCTTGCGCACGCGGGTGCGTCGCCGGGAACGGACCATGATCCGACGAGTGTCCAGCGGCATGGGTGTGATCTCCTCGTAGTCGAGCAGGGCGCTCAGTTCGCTTTCGAAGCTCATCGCGTCACCTCGTTCATGAGCGGGTCCAATTCGGGCAGGCGGGGGTGCGCGGTGGACGAGTCGGCCAGTTCCGGCATGGCGCGCAGTTTCCCCAGCGCCCGGTGCACGGTGCTCTTGACCGTTCCCGGCGCGATCTCCAGTTCGGCTGCGATCTCGGATTCGCTCAGGTCGCCGTAGAACCGCAGGGCGATCACTGAACGCTCGCGCGCGGTCAGCTGCCGCAGCGCGCCCAGGACGACGGAGCGCTGGGCATGGCCCTCCGCCAGGTCCCCCGGGGCTGCGCGGTCAGGTGCCGGTTCGGCGGGCAGTTCGCGGTTCAGCCGTCGGTGCCACCAGGAACGGTGCCCGTTGACGATGATTCGTCGTACGTAGGCGGTGGGGTCGTCCGCCTGGATGCGTTGCCATCGCGGGTACGCCCGCTCCAGCGCGGACTGCACCAGGTCGGACGCCCGGTGCGGGTCCCCGGTCAGCAGTTCCGCCAAGCGATGGAGATAGCGGCCGCGATTGACCACAAATGTGCTGAATTCGGCATCGAGTGCCGCTTGCTGTTCGCGCTTCACAGCAAGAAGACCCCCCAGCGGGGTTGAAAGGTTCTGCCACTGAGGCAGCTGATTCCGCGACGCCGCCGATCATGAGTGAGCTCAGCGCGCGGAGCACGGGGAGCATCCCCGGTGTTCTCGGGCAGATCATGGGCGACAGCGAGGCCTTCCTCGGTCAGGTGCCAGGCTCGGCAAACGTGCTTGACAACCCTGGAGAACGCGACTGGGGCCCGCGCCGGCAGTATGGCCGCGTCGACCGCCTTGGTCCCGACCGGACGCAGGGCTGCCGCGCACTTGGTCCGCGAAGCGGCATCGACCGCGATGCCCAGTTCACGCTCACCCGCACGGGTGACACGCACCATCTGAAACGTCAGGTCCGCGAGAACGCGCCAGGCCAGAACGAGACCAAGTGGGAATCCGCCACCTCCCACGAGACAGGACACCGAGCGGCTCGCGACGTCGGATCACGCGCGCTCTAGTGACAGATACGGCGACCAGGTGACAACTATCTCGACCAGTCACAGGGACGCCGGGTGGCCAGGGGGCGGTCTGCCACGATCGTTCGCTCATATGTTCGATAATGCCTGTACGGGGCGTACCGTACAACCCGCAGGTCACACGCCCGGACGCCCCGTCGCACCCCCATCGTCGACCGGCTCGTTGCACAGGTCATGAACACCGGATACCCGCATCAGCCGTACATCGACGCCGTCCTGGCGGCGATCAGCGACCTGGCCGCGGAAGGCGGCTCGCTCGACTACCAGCGCGAGGGCGCAGTGGCGGTGATGGAGGCGGTGATCCCGCTGCGCGACGAACTGGTCGAGCCCGGCACCGGCGCGACCTCGCACACCGTCCTGCACTGGAACCAGCACCAGGGCTGGAGCTACGCGGTCCGCTGGTCCGACCACGACGGTCCGGACGAGGCCGAGGAACTGATCACCGCGACGGTCCCCGCCCCGGAAGCACTGGCACTGGCCGCGTGGCGGGCGAGCACCAACAGCGGACCGCTTCCCCTGGACGCACGAGAGACACCCGCCTCGACCGAGACGCTGCCCACGTCGCTCGCCGACGCCGTCACGGCCGGCGACCTCACTGCGGCGATGGCCGCCCAGCTGGCCCAGTACCCCACTGTCCTCACATGGGACACCCTGGCGTGAGGACAGCGGGCTCTGTTGTCCAGCGCGTCGCCGATGCGCTCAGAGGCGTTCGGGGTGGCGCAGCCGGTTCCACTGGGCGAAGGCCCGGGCGACCAGGGCGATCAGGACACGCTTCGCGGTCCCCGGTTCGGCGTGGGATTCGTCGACGACCGTGGCAGCGGGTGGGATCACGGCCTCGAACGTGTGGTCCGTGAGCTCCGGCGTGTAGTTGACCGCCTTGAGCTGTGCGTCCCCGGTCGTGCCGCTGGTGGCGGGAGTGGCTTTCAGATGACGGACCAGGCCAGAGCCCCGATCCACGCCGAGCTCCCACTGCGTGGTGGTCTGGCCCGCGCGGTAGGAAACGGTGGCCAGGTAGCCGGGGTGCCCGTCGTCCAGTACGACCTCCCGCGGGGACTCGACCCGGTGGCCGTTCGAGCGGTACGTGGCCCACAGCAGGACCACGAACGGGGGCACGACCCGCTCACCGGGCTGGATGAGGACCCGGTCGGGCCAGATCGTCCACGCGTGCGCCCCGTTGCGGATGGTCACCTTGTCGCCGTCGGTGACCTTCCACCGGTCAGCGGCGGCGTACTCGATCAGAATCCCGTCTGCGGGGGCGTCGGGCGCGCTGCTGCCCGTGGTCATCCGCGCGGAGAACCGGGGCGGGCTGGCGTTGTCAAGCTGGGCGAGGGCGGCAGACGTGTCCGTCATCGGGCCTCCAGGGTTGTCGGACAGCGTGCCGGCCCGGTCCGGGTGCGAGCGAGCCGGCACTGAGCTCACGTCACCTTGCTGATGAGGCTAGCGGCAGTAGCCGTCTCCTTGTGATCCACCGTAGATGCCGGCCACTCCGGTGCTCTTGAAACTGACGCACAGTCCGACCGTGCGCACGTGCTGCGCCACGGTGCGGATGTAGGTGGCGTAGGCGGGCAGGATGCTGCTCCACGGCCAGGGGGCGAAGTTCGCGAACACCGAGACCCAGTCGGCCCGGTCCGCGATGGTGGCGGTCTCCGCCTTGTCGAAGTACACCGTTCCCGTGACGATTCCCCAGGTGTAGTGGGGATCGGCGACGATGGGATACGCGGTGGCCGCGGTGGCTGTCACGGTCTGGACCAGGGTCTTCCCCTCGATCCGGTAGCGCGTCGGCAGCGCCTTGCCGTTGGCGTCCTTCGCCCACGGGCTCTGGAATTCCCCGACCGCGCCCACGGCCCCGTTGCCGACCGGGGCGTCGACCGAGACGGCGCCGTCGTCCTGGGGGGCCAGGAAGGCTCCGGACGGAAGGGTGAGCGGGAACCGGAGTTCCCTGGTCGTGGGGGCGGCCTCGACCACCAGGACCCTGACGCCGTCAGCGAGCGGTTGCACCACGTCGGCCGCCGACGAGTCGGACGCGCTGTACACCGTGCCCGCCTTCGACACGGCCGCGTGCCGCGATGACCCCAGGTCGGGAAGCCCGATGCCGACGGATCTCGTCGGTCAGGGAACCAGCCCCGGTGGTGCCGTCTTCGTTGGCTACGCTGAGCTCGGGCGTGCCCTTCCCGACCCGCGTTCGCAGCTCGGGCCTACTCGGTGACTTGACGATCACTCACTCGGGAAGGTAGGCCCTTCGTACGTCCCCCAGAGGAGCTGATCCACAAGTCCTGAGCATTGCTCCCTGCGGTCGAGGGCCTCGCTGGCGAAGGTCACATCGCCCGACAGGAAGCACGGAGTCCGGTTTTTGTCAGATCCCTACCCCCGGATGATCGAGCGTCATAGGCACCTCGATAGTCTCCGACGGCTACCACATATCCGCAGGCCATGGGCTCCACAGCCCGCCTGCCTCCGAGAGGCTTCCCTCCTATGCACATCCCTCGTGCCGGCGCCGCGATAGCCACCGCCGCACTGGGCGGTGCCGCGCTGCTCAGCACCGCGTCCACCGCCTCCGCCGCCACCCCCGAGACGGGCGGCGCCAGTCCCTGCCAGATCACGGCCGCACTGTCCGGAATCGCCGGCAAGACGGTCGTCGCCGGAGGCGCACCGATCTCCGGCGGCTTCGCCTTCACCAACGTCTCCGGTAAGACGCTCTCCCAGTTCGCGGAGATCATGGCTGCCGGTGCGGTGAACGGCAACGGCCCGAGCAAGGCCCTGAAGATCCAGGCCAAGCACAACGGCCAGTGGCTCACCATGCCCTACCTCTCCGGCAACCTGATCCCGATTCACGTCGCCAGCCCTGGGGACAACAGCCTCAAGCCCGGCAACGTCGACACCGCGCCACTGGAGATCAGCGCTCCCAAGGACGCCCCGACCGGCACCTACCTGATCACCGTCTCCAGTGGCGGCAGCAACGTCGGCCCGGCCGCGACCGCGCACACGGCCACCGGTGTGCCCACGCAATTCTCCGGCTGCGAGGGCGGCGTCTCGGTCGCCATGGCGTCCTTCAAGGTCGTTGCCGCAGCCCCCGCAGGCACCCCGTCGGCGAAGCCGACCGCCAACGCCACCGCGAGCCCAACCTCTTCGGCTGCGGCCCCCGTCGCCAGCCCGTCCGGCCCCGCGCTGGCAGAGACCGGCGGCGGCTCCGGCACCGGTCCGCTCATCGGCTCCGCCGCGGCGCTGGTCGCCGCCGGCGCGGGTGCAGTGGCGCTCATGCGACGCCGCCGCACCGCCCAGCACAACTGAGGCCCTGACGGCCCGCCACGCCTTTCGTGGCGTGGCGGGCCTCGTGCTTCCAACCGCGCGCCTGCCGAGCAGCGGGAACAGTGCGGCGAACCCGTAGTAGGTGATCAGCGCGGCGAGCTGGCCGCCGCGGTCGTCCCCGTACTTCTTGACCACGCCCACCACGAACCCCGCCGCCGTGTGGCGCTGCTGCCAGCCGTCGATGCCCCGCAGTACCCGCTCTACCCGGTTCACCGTCTCCATCGCCTCTCGCAGTTGCCTCCCCCGGGCACCCCCGACGCGCTCCTGCCCCGGCTCCGCCGCCCCAGACCAGGCTCAATCGGCGCCGAGATCGGGGGACCCGCGCCTGCGTCCGGCAGCGGGGCAACCGGTCAGGCGGCCCGCTGCTTGCGCTCGAGCGTCTGCGCCGCAGCGCGGCGCGACGTCGAGGACAGGTCACCCGGTGCGCCCGCACCCTGTCCCGGTGTGCCCTGCCAGGCCGTCAGCTTCGCCACGACGCTCTTCAGTTGCGCCGATCCCGGCCGCACGTCGATCTGGAAGTGTCCCTCCTTCGGGGAGCCCTTGTCGTCACCGCCCCAGCGAACCACCCCCTGACACTCGGCCAGGATGTCGCGGACGACGGCCAGCTCATTGGGGAACAGGTTCCCCGCCGAGCCGGCCGGGTAGAGCCCCGGCAGCACGGCGATTGCGCTGCCCGACAGGTAGTTGGACTCGAACGGTGCCAACACCGTGTGATCGGTGGTGTACCCGAACACATCGCCGCTCTTCAGGCTGCGGATCTCGTAGTGGAACCGTCGCACCACGTACATCAGCACGGTCGCCGCGTCACCGGGCGACAGTGCGACAACGGCGTTGCTTCCTTCTATCTTGCAGCCCTTGAATCCTTTGCTGCCGACCACAGGCCAGCCGTTCTGCGTCGTGTTCCCGCTCCACGTGCGGGCCCTGGGTATCGCGGACGCCCCAGACGCCGCCAGCGCCGTGCCGGCGGGGCCGGTGACGCCGACGGCTGCGCCTCCCGCCACCACGCCCAGGGAAGCCAGCATGCGTCGGCGGCTCGGGCCTTTGCTCTCACTCATTGACAGCGAGTCCTTTGTTCAGAGGTCATTGGAGATCAGTGGTCATCCGTCCTGATGCGGTAGGCCGCGCGGACGGCCAGCACCAGGCAGACGGCTGCCGTCACCAGGAGGGCGAGCGTCAGCGGGTTCACGTACCAGGGCACGAGCTCCTTGGTCGTTCCGTCGCTCCAGCGACACATGTTGCTGAGCGGGATCCAGCTGGCGCTGAAGGGATGGACGTCATCCAGCGGCTTGCCCGCACATATCTCGCTCCACGGCCGCAGGTCCAGGGTGTGACCCGCCCATAGGCCGCACACGTAGCTGACTGCGGCCGCGACGAGCGCGAGGACCGTTGCGGCTGCCCAGGTCAGGATCGTCTTCATGCGCTACATCCTGCCCGCCGCGCGCAGTTTCGCCATCAGGGCCTTGGCTTTGGAGTTCTCCTCCCCCACCTTGGCCAGGAGCATGTCCGCGAAACCCTGGCAGAACTCGTCGAGCTTGTCGGAGGGCAGCATGCTCGGGTCGAGCGTGGGGATGCCGCCGGTGGTCTCGATCAGATAGGTCCGGCCCGCCACGATCAGGGCGTCGCGGTCCGAGGTCAGCATGTCACCGGCGATGGCCTTGGCATTGGCCGCGGTGCCGCCGAACCGACCCTGGAAGAACTGTTGGAAGCGGGTCAGGTACCCCTTCGTGTAGTGGTCCTGGACCACGTCGACGATGTTCTCCCCGCCCAGGACCCGCATGGCGATGAGGTAGCCGTCCGCGTCCTCGGTCAGGTCGCGCAGTTTGAAGGTGCCGATGGCGCTGAGCTTGGCCAGCCTCTCCTGGCAGTACGTGGCGCCGGAGGAGTAGCTGGCACTGTCCCGCCGCCACTCTCCGTAGAAGGTCATCCAGTCCCCGCCCCAGCCGGCGACGTCCCCGCGGTTCGTAGCGGTACCGGAAGGCTTGCCCAGCAGCAGCACTCCGTTGGCCGCGGCGCCCAGGTGGGACACGTGGAGGTCGATGCCGTAGAACGGGTCCTTGACCGTGCTGACCTTGACCAACGTGATGTCGTGCGAGTCGACGTAGCTGGTGAAGCCCTGGTCGACGTCCCCGATCAGCTTCTGCCACTGCATGTTGTCGTAGTCCGCGTGCCGGAGGTACTCCAGGACCAGTTGGTTGGGGTTCCTGGTCCCCTTGTAGTTGACCGCCAGCTGGTACAGCGCGCCGATGTAGGCGATGAAGTCGTTGACCGGGTTACCCGGGTCGTTGACCGAGGAGACAGCGGGGTCGGTACCCGGCTTGGCGATGTCCTTGTCGATCTCGATCGCGCCGGTGCCCGAACCGACCGTCAGGGTCTGGACCTGGTTGAAGGACCAGTTCGACGGCAGCGCGAAGCCCATGTTGCCGGAGAAGCCGGTGGACATGCCGGAGACGAACGACCAGCGGGCGTACGTCCGCAGGGTGACCTGCTGGCACACGTTCCGGGAGCCATAGACGCCGTGAATGTACTTCTTGCCCTGGGAAGCCAGTCCGGCGACGATCCCCTGGAAGTAGGGCACGATGTTGGAGTCGATGTCGGCCTGTGTCGCGTCGTAGTCGACCGCGAAGTAGATGACGGTGCCGATGTCGAAACCGTAGCCGGTGGCCGCGTTGTGGGCACCGAGGGCGTCCTGGTAGCCCTGGGTGTAGGTGAAGTACGAGACCTGGCCGCCGTAGTACTGGGAGATGGGGAAGACCTTCAGCCCGTTCATGAAGATGGTCAGCAGCTCGCCGGGCTGGATCTTCTTGTGCAGCGTGCTGTTGGCGGGCTCGTCCAGGTAGCGGCCGACCACTCGGTAGCCGGCGGCCGTCAGGGCCTTGGCCCGGTCCGAGGTGATGGTGGTGACGCAGTCGAAGGCAGTGCCGGGACGGGACGCATCGCCGGTGGACACCAGCAGTTCGCACCAGGTCGCGAAGTCGGCAGTACCGTTGACAGGCAGCTCGGAGAAGGACTGGAAGGCATTCACGGCCGCGGCCAGCCCGCCGTCGAAAGTGCTGGTGAAAGCGCTGTACACCGAGTCGTCAGGCAGCACCACCTGGTTGAACACCACGGCGGCGCTGAAGATGTTGACGAAGACCCCGGTGGCGCCCTGGGACAGGAGGTGGGCCTGGAGCCCCGCCTGGGTGCCCGGCCCGAACGCACCGGTGGCCTGGGAGTCGGTCATGCCGAGCTCGTACTGGATCGCCAGATAGAGGGCCTTCTGGACGTCGCGGGAGAAGATGCCGTCGCAGGGTATGACGAAGAAGTTCGCCCGACCAATGTAGTGGCCGTTCAACCACTGCTGGACAGACCTCACCGACTGCTTGCCCCCGGCCACGACCACGTAGGCGTCCATGGTCAGGAGCGCCTTCATGACCTTGGGCTGGACCACGCCGTGGAGTGCGTCTCCCAGACCGGCGTTGCTCATCAGCGAGGTGACGGCCAGCTGGGTCGGCAGGTTGAACGAGCCGTTGATCCCGCCGGCGGCATAGCCCTTGCAGAAGAGGGCGCTCTGGATGATTTTGACAAGATTCTGGTTCTTCTCGTCCAGCGTGATTCCGCCGCGGCTCTGGAGAGCTGCCAGAGTCGTGGGGCCGAAACTGTTCGAAAGGGTTGCGATGCCCAGCTCGTGCTGCAGCGCGCGCGTGAGCGCGTACATGGTCGACCAGCCGGTCGCCCCGTCCTCGGTCACCTTGCTGTAGCCGACCACGCTGCCGTAGGTGGCATTGACCCACTGCTGGGCTTCCAGCACCATCTGATCCACACAGGCCCCCTTGACATGCCTGCGAGAGCACCCGCGGCAATGGATGACGCATCGCGCACATTCTTCCTGTGCACAGCGGCAATCCTATGCATACACAGGCTATTGACTTGCCGTCAGCCGTGCGTTCACCAAGTGATCATTGTCACCAGGCATCGCTCCGCTGACGGCGGGCAGCAGGCGGGATTCGGCGTCTGTCCCGGTGATCCAACAGCCACGCTCGTGGAACTCGGCGCGGGCATGGCCGGTGAACAGCACCAGCGCACTGCCGCCGCGATTGACTTCGCCCGCATAGACGCCTGGCAGCACTTCGCCCCGCCGGATGACCGACGGGGCGAATGACCGGGCCCCGAATTCGCCAACGGCATCACTCACACAGCGGGGCCAGAACCCAACATCTCCCTTGCTGCTCCGGGCTTCCCGGCTCAGACAATCTGGCGCCTGGCCCGGCTCCGGTGCCCGTCATCCGTCGTGGTGGCGGCCACCAGAGCTGTGTCCTGTCCCCCGCCCTGACGCCGTCATTCGACGCGGCCTCAGTGTCGTAGAACTCGATCTGCTGTCCGCTGGAGCCCGCGAACGAACGCGGCGCCATCCGCCGCGCCCGCGCCGAGGCCGACCACGGCCGATATCTTCGCGATCTTGGCCTTGGCGCTCAGCCGTCTCTCCCTTTACCCGCCGTAGCCCTTGTCGGAGACGGTGACCCAGTCGGAGCCGGACTGGCTGACGGGAATCGAGGCGTCGATGATGTTGGTGTCGGTGCCGCCATAGCAGTTGGTTTGGGAGAAGCCCTTGATGACCATCTGGTTCTGCCACCACCACCCCGAAACCCATGTCTGATAGCCAGGGGTGTTGATGCAGATGGCTACGTAGGAGCCGTTCTGGTTGAAGCCCTGGATTTGGATGCTGTTCGCGACATGCAGGTCGTCCTGGAACATGACCTGCTGGCCGTTCGTCCCGGCGAACGCCGCCCCCGATCCCAGGACGGTCGCGCCGACGCCGAGGGCGGCCACTGCGGATATCTTCGCGATCTTGGACTTAAGGCTCATGCGGAAGGAATTCCTTTCAGGTGGAAGTCGCCCCAGATGAAGATGCTGTTGGCGACGGCTCAGTGGTGTATTCGTACAGACCCGGCAGACGCGGTGTCAGCAGCCGGTCTTCGACGTGATCATGACGCCGGCGACGTACCCGACATTGCTGATGCCGTTGTACCGGGCGTGGCTCGCATTCGGGATACGGGCGTACTGGTCGGCGCCGCCGTCGTTCCAGCGGATCCAGCCGGTGTCCTGGTTCCTGGTGCTGACGATGCTGAAATCCCCAACCGTGGTCGGTGCTCTGGTAGTAGTCGGTGTAGTCCTGGAATTCAGCCACGATGGGGGCGTTGATGCTGGTGCCGCCGTAGATGCACACGTATGGGGGTAAGGAGCAGCCACTCATCGAGTCGGCGTGCGCGCTGCCGGCGGCGACGAGTGTCATCGAGAGCGCGGAAACTCCGACCGCCGCAGTGGCCGTGAGCCTCTTGAAGGCGGCGTACCGCCTTCCCTCTCCTCGTTGAGTGTGTCAGGACGCCGTCCGGCGGTGTTGGCGCTGCGTCGACAGCTTCTTGGCTTTGCGTCTACTCGCGCGCGAGCCCCGATAGCGCCCGATGCCGGTCCTCGCGGGGCGAGAGGCCGTACGCGGCCTGGAAGGCGCGGCTGAAGTCGGAGGCGCGCGGGATGCCCCAGCGGGCGGCGACGGCGTGGATCGGAGTGGCGCGCAGCGCGGGATTCGCCAGGTCTCGGCGCGCCTTCTCCAGCCGCTGGCTGCGGATCCAGGCGGTGACCGTCTCGCCTCGCGACTGCTGAGTGAAGACGCGGTGCAGATAGCTGACGGAGATGTGGTGCGCGGTGGCGATCACGGACGGCGACAGCTCGGGATCGTGCAGGTTCCGTTGGATGAACGCCCGGACGTTCTCCACGATGGCCCGTCGCCGGGTGTCGTCCGGCAGCGCGGCCTCGGCGTCCACTTCCCGGGCCAACCAGGCGGCCAGCAGGTCGACCACGACCGTTCCCAGGCGGGGTGCCTCGGCAGGCCCGAGGGCGGCGGCCTGCCGGTCCAGGCCGATGAGGAACTCCGAGAGCAGCGCAGGCATGCCCTCCCGTCCCGAGAACCCCCGGCCCAGCACGTTGCGCAACTGGTGCGGGGGCAGCGGCAGCAGCGACATGGGGAAGTCGACGCCCACTGCTTCGACGCGACTTTCCCCGCGGCCGGTGGTGCGTGCGCCGAAGGACTGCAGGTCGAACGGATCCGAGCTGTGGGCCATGTGCAGGTCACCTGGCCCGAACGTCGCTGTCCGACCGGAGCCGCGCGTCAGCGCCATGTCTCCGTCCAGCAGCAGCGTCAGGTGGTACACCTCCGGATCCGACCGCCGCACCATGCCCGCGGCCCGCCGGAACCGCGCCGGCGGGAACGACGTCCGCAGGAGGGTCACCGGCCCCAGTTCCAGGCGCCGCATCTCCGCCTTGAAGTCGTCGGCGTGGGCACTGCTCACCTCGCTCGCGCGCGTCTGCCCGATCAGTTCCCGCCAGTAGTCGAATTGCTCCCTCCCGGACACGCCCTCACTGCGGACCACGCTCCCCGTCCTCACGGCCACCACCCGCCTCCCCCATCAGGTTCCGGAACACCGTCCGGCCCTTCATGCTGCGGTGCGCGACCATCAAGCTCACCGGACGCTTCACTCTGCCACAACCAAGATCAGCCAGGCCACGCCGACTTCCCGGGACCAGTGCCTGCAACGAAACACCAACGCCGAGTGCCACCGCAGCGGCAATCCGGTCTGCGTCGGTCCCACCGCCGGAAGCCCAGCGCCTATGGGGGTTCGATGGGTCCCTGCAGCTCTTGGTGCCACAGGGCTGCACAGACTAGATCCAGGCCTTGGCGCAGGTGGCGCCGGTAGGTGCCGAACGGCAGGCCGAGGCGGCGGGCGGCGGCTTCCTGGGTGGGAGCGCCGGAGAAGTAGCTCGCTGTCAGCGCTTCGCGGGCGCGTGCTCCGCGCGGGTCGCGGGCGAGGTCGTCGACGGCTTGGCGCAGTATGGCGCGCAGTTGCTCGACGGGGTCGTCCAGGTCGGCCGCGAGACGGGCGTGCATCAGGGCGCAGGTGGCGAATGCGACCGCGTTGCGCCAATTGGTCAGCGCCTCGCGCACGGCCTGGTCGAACGCCGTGCGTGAGATCGGAGAAGGTCCCGGCCGGACCGGCGCGTCGGCGTCGGTACCCGATATGAAGCGCATCAGCCAGGCCTCCACCGGCACTTCGCGCCAGTCGACGCCGAACAGACCGTAGGTGTGTTCGCCGACTCTCGGCCGGGCCCCAGTGTCGACGAGGGTCCCCTTCACGCGCTCCGCCCACGTCTCGGCGTCCTGGTAGACGGCGAAGCCGTAGGCGCGGCCGTGCGCGCGGGCGGACTCCGCCTGGGCGCGGGAGCTGCTGAGGTCGGTGACACGCGAGGGCACCTGGTAGTGCTCGGGGTAGATCGAGAAGCGGCTGATCCCGATGTGCTCGCCGGCCCTGACCGGCACGGTGGCATCGCTGTGCGCCCAGGCCGCCGCGACGACGGGGTCGGTGGCCAGGTCCTGAGGGTCGGCGGGAGCCGGCAGAACCAGCCGGGCCGTGAACGCCACGACGTTGTCTGTGCTCACCGAGCGGTAGATGCTGAACGCCTCCGGCTGGCGCTGCGCCCAGTAGCGCACCAGCTCCGCGGATGCGGCCCCCTCGGTCTCCTGCGCCATGCGCAGCACCACATCGAGGTCCTCCGGCCGCAGCGGACGGTCGTGCACCTCGCCCTCGCGCGACCATGTGCGCAGCCGCGCCAGCGTCTCGCTCTCGCGGAACAGGTAGAACAGCTCGTCGGTGACGGTCCATACCCGCTCTTGCGGCGCCTCGCGAAGTATCCGCAGGTATTCGTCCGCGAGGCGCCGGCGCATCGTCACGAATGCGTTGGGCGCCCGCCAGCGCAGGTCGGCGGCCAGCGTCTCGCGTGCGGCGTCGTGCGGATGGAGCCCTTGATGCGTGGATTCCATGAAGGGCAGATCCCTCAGCCAGGAGAAGAGCTGATGGGCGTCCTGCTCGGGCAGCACCGCGGACAGCAGCTCCTCGGAGGTCGAGTAGGCCTGCGCCGCGACCTCCAGGGCGCGACGGTGAGCCGCCGTGGGCACTTCACCGATCAATCCCACCAACAGGGTGCGTAGGACGTCCGCCGAGGGCGCCCAGATCTCCTCCGTGCTGCAGCCTTCTGATCCCGCGGCCGCGGCGAGGGAGAGCGCCAGCGGGTTGCCGCCGGCGAAGCGCAGCACCCGGTCCCGCAGCTCGGGCCGGATCTGCGCCGCGGCCAGCATGCTTCGGGCCTGTTCGTCGGAGAACGGTTCGAGCTCGGTCACATGCAGCAGCCCGGCCCAGGCGGGGTCGGCGGCCCACTGCGGCTGCGGGCCGAGCCGTCCGGCCAGCACGACCAGGGCGCCGTCGGCGGCCCGGGGCAGGAACTGGTGCCACAGCCAGCCCTCCAGCCACTGGCAGTGCTCGAACGAGTCCACCATCAGGACCGTGCCGGGAACGTCCAGGAACCGAGCGGTCTCGCGCTCGAATTCGGCCGGGTCCCGGCTCACGAACCGGCCATCGAGTTCGACCGGCGGCCGGCCCGCCGCCCGGGCGTGGTCCGCCAAGCGGCGCAGCAGCGTCGACTTCCCGATGCCGCCCGGCCCGAAGACGTAGAACGCGAACGGCGCCTGCGGATCGCCGGCCAGGGCCTGCCCGAACCGGTCGAGCTGCTCCTCGCGGCCGATGAAGGCCCGACCTCGCGCTGAGCTCAATCTCTCACCCACGGACACCACGGCGGCTCCAGTTCTTCTCTGTTCCGGCAACGGATCCAGCCGTCCCGATGCCGCCGATCCGCTCGGAGCCTAGCAAGACCGCCGGTATGACGGCCGGTATGCCGACGACGGCCTCAAGCCCGACGGCTGGAACTGGGAGCCGTGTGAGCCGAGAGGCTCCCGCACGGTTCTGCGAGCGGCGGCGGGTGCCATTCCCGCCGCCGACTCTCCTTGTGCGGTTTGGATCGCTTGGTGTGTACCGGACCTTCTCGCGGGTGCAGCTTCAACCGGCGATGCCTGTGCGGACGGGCGTGAAGTCATGGACGGGCGTGAAGTCCAGGCACAGGGAGGCGGGGCCGCGGGTGTAGAGGCCGGTCTCCTGGTAGCGGAAACCCGGACTGTAGCGAACCTGATCGAGCAGGGGCAGGAGCATCGCGGCGACGGCCTCGATCTCGGCGCGTGCGAACGCGGCGCCGACGCATTGGTGGAGACCGGTACCGAATGCCAGGTGCTGGGCGGCGGCGGTGAAAGAGCGGGCCGTGCTCAGATCCGCGCGGTGGATGTCGAATTCGTCCGGGGCGCAGAACGCCTCCGGGTCACGATTGGCCGCGCCGATCATGCAGAACACGGTGGCGCCGGCGGGAACCGTGCCGCCGGCGAACTCGGTCTCCCGCTCAACCTGACGCGGGATGAGCTGAACGGGCGGGGTGTAGCGCAAGGTCTCGGCGATCGCGGCGGGCAGCAGCCCGGGGTCGCTGCGGACCTGGGCGAACTGCTCGGGGTGGTCGATGAGGTGCTTGAACAGGAGGGCGAGCGTCTTGTCGGCGGGCTCGACAGCGGCGGCAAGGACATTGATGACCAGCGCGGTGACCTCGCGGTCGGTCATGGCCAGGCCGTCGTACTCGGCCGTGCACAGCCGCGATATCAGGTCGGCGCCGGGATGGCGGCGCCGCTGCTCGATGACGGGGACGAGGTAGGCCTCCAACTGCTCGGCGCAGTCCAGGCAGTGCCGGCGGCGTTCGGATGTGAGGCCGATGCTCGTGATGAACTCGGCGACCCCGCTGTGCCACTGAGCGACCTGCCGCCAGTCGCTCTTGTCCAGGCCGAGGATGTCGAGCGTCGCATAGACGGCGAAGGGCTTGCCGAAGTCGTTGACGAGGTCCATGCGGCCCCGGGCGAGGAGCGGCGCGACGAGTTCGGCGGCGTCGGCTCGGATGGCGCGTACCTGGTCCTGCAGGGCCTGCCCGGTGAAGCCGCGGACGACGATCTTCCGCTTGGCCGTGTGCTCCGCGCCCGTCATCTGGGCCAGGACCGGCCCGCGCATCACCGGCTCGGCGCGAACCTGCAGCGTCTCGGTGGTGAACGCCTCATGGTCGGTCAGCACCCGCTTCACCTCCTGGTAGCGGGACAGGAAGTAGCTGTCGATCCCTGGCTCGTAGTGCACCGGCGCGTGCTCCCGCAGCCATGCGAAAGAGGCATAGGGGTCGGCGGCGAAGTCCTCGGACAGGACGCTGAAGGCGGAGTTGACGATGGTCACGGGCTGAGAATCTCGCACCGAGGGCACCCCCGTCCAACCGCACCGCTCGCTGCCGAACAGGAGCGGACAGCAGTGGACAGTGCCCGGCCTCGAGCGCTCTGGATAGTGGACACCGCCCGGCGCGAGTCTCTGTGTCACGGCGACAGCCCCTTGGCACGCTGCCGCGGGCCGCTGCCGCTCCCGCCTCGCCCTCTACAGATCACAGGGGATCACCATGTCCGCAACGTCCGTCACGTCCGTATCCACGCCGCACCCGCCTGATTCGGTATCCGCCGCATCCGCTGCCCCGCGTCGTTGGTGGGCGCTTGCCTTGCTGGCGCTGGCTCAGTTCGTCGTCGTGCTCGACGCGTCGATCGTCAACATCGCGTTGCCCTCGATCGGGACTGCGCTGCATTTCTCCCAGTCGAGCCTGTCCTGGGTGATCGACGCCTATGTGCTGACGTTCGGCGGCGGGCTGCTGCTGGGTGGCCGGCTGGCCGACCTGCTCGGACGGCGCCGCTTGTTCATCGTCGGGCTCGTACTGTTCGGGGCGGCCTCGTTCGCCGGAGGCGTGGCCACGACCGGTGCGGTGCTCATCGCGGCCCGAGTGGTGCAGGGAGTGGGCGGAGCGCTGTTGGCCCCGGCCGCCTTGTCGCTGGTGACCACGATCTTCACCGAGGGTGCGGAGCGGAACAAGGCGATGGGTGTGTGGGGCGCGGTCGCCGGTTCCGGCGGGGCCGCGGGAGTGCTGCTGGGCGGCGTGCTCACCAGCGCGCTGGGGTGGCGGTGGGTGCTGTTCGTCAACGTCCCGGTCTGCCTGGTCGCCGCGGCGCTGGCCCCGCTGCTGATCGCCGAGTCCCAGGAGTCCGTCCAGGCGGGGCGTCGCGGCGGGGTGGATCTTCCGGGCGCGGCGACCGTGACCGCCGGCCTGGGGGCCCTGGTCTACGCCCTGGTCGGTGCCGGAAACGCCGGTTGGACCTCGGCACGCACCGTGGGCCTGCTCGCGGCGGGCGCGGCGCTGCTGTTCGTGTTCGTCCTGATCGAGCGGCGCACGGCCAGCCCGCTGGTCCCGCTGCGGATCTTCCGACAGCGTCAGGTGAGCGCCGCGAACCTGATCGGCCTTCTGCTCGGCGCCGCCATGCTCGGCCTGTTCTTCGTCCTGACGCTGTTCATGCAGCAGGTGCTCGGCTACAGCCCGCTGCGCTCCGGCCTGGCCCAGCTTCCGCTCGGCGTGGCCATCATCGCGGCGGCAGGGCTCGCCTCGCCGCTGGTGACGCGCCTCGGCGTCAAGCCCGTGCTGATCTCCGGGATCACCGTGTTCGCCGCAGGTATGGCCTGGCTCACCCGGATCGGGGTGCACAGCAGCTTCACGGTCGCCCTGCTCGGCCCCACGCTGCTGGTCGCGGTCGGCCTCGGACTCGCGTTCGTCCCACTGACCATCGCCGCCACCTCCGGGGTCCCGGACCACGAAGCGGGACTGGCCGGCGGTCTCATCAACACGTCCCAGCAGATCGGCGGCGCCGTCGGTCTCGCGGTCCTGGCCACCATCGCCACCAGCCGCACCAACCACCTGGTCGCGACCGGCGACACCGTTCGGGCCGCGCTGACCGGTGGCTACCAGGTCGCATTCGCCGCCGGCGCCGCACTTTTGCTGGTCGCCGCCGCGGTGACCGCCGTCATCCTGCCCCGCACCGAGACCGCGGCCGCAGGCGAGTAGTCCCGCAGTCCCTCCCATCCCGTCAACTCATCGCTCGCCGCCTGTCCGCTTCGTCAGGAGAAGACCATGAACCCTCTGCGTCACAAGTCCGGAACGATGCGGCGCACCACCCTCGCCGTCGCCACGCTCACAGTCGCGGCAGCGGCCACGACCTCGATCCTCGCTGCGGGCGCTCAGGCCACCGGCGGGTCCGCCGCCACGCCCTGCGCCACGACCGAGCACTCGGCGGTCCCGAAGCTCGCCTGCGAGTGGGCCGCAGCGTGGAACGGCACCAACCCCGGCGCGCTCGGCGCACTCTTCACGCACAACGGCACCTACACCGATGAGGCCGTCGGTGTCACGATGAGCGGCCCCGCGCAGATCAGCGGCTGGAAATCGCGCACCGACCTGCTCATCGCCGACGTTCACGACACCGTGGTCACCTCGTACCGCAGTGGTGAGCACATCACTGTCGAATCGGTCTACGCCGGGCACATCAAGGGCGCCCCTCATGCGTTCGCCGTGCCCATGGCCACAACCCTCGTCGTCGCGGGCGATCGGATCACCGCCGACAAGGACTACTACAACCTCAACGCGGTCCTGACCCAGTCCGGGCTGCCCACCGACTGGAAGCCCACCCAGTGATCGACCCGCCCAGCGATCAGCCGATCCGCTCTCACCTCCGTCAGCCACGTCACCCACGCCACCCCATGAGGAATGCCATGAACGTCCTTCACCGCCACCCCGAAGATTCGACCTCACATCGCAAGCTGCGGCGTATCGCGCTCGGCGTCGCCGTCCTCGCCGCCACGGCCACCCTGACCACCGGCGCGCCGGCGAGCGCCGGCGCCACGCCGGCCACCGCCGCAGGCACGATCTCAGCGGCCGCGCTGGTGCGGATCGCGTGGCAGCCGTGCACGGACCCGGATTTCAAGGGCATGGACTGCGGCACCCTGACCGTTCCGGTGGACTACGCGCACCCGAACGGCGCCCAGGTCCACCTCGCGCTCGTCAAGCGGCCCGCCTCCAAGCCGGCCGAGCGGATCGGCACCCTGCTCATGAACGACGGCTCCGGCGGGTCGAGCATCGAACAGCTCCGGTACGCGCTGCGTTTCGGCCTCGCGAACTCAAAGATGGCGTCGCGGTTCGACATCGTCGCGATGGACCCGCGCGGGGTCGGGCACAGCCAGGGCGTCCACTGCGCCGGCCCGGCCGCCGCGTCGACGGTCACCGACATGCCCACAAGCCAGGCCCAGTTCAACGCCATGGTGGCCGTCAACCGCTCGTTCGCCGCCGAATGCCTGGCGCAGAACGGCCCACTGGTGACCCACATGGACATGACCAGCACCGCCCGGGACTTCGAGCGGCTGCGCATCGCCCTCGGCGTCAAGCAGCTGAACTGGTACGGCATCGACTACAGCGACCTGCTCGCGCGCGCCTACGCGCAGCTCTACCCCGGCCACCTGCGCACCATGCTGCTCGACACGGCCGCCGACGACACCCTCCCGCCAGTCGAGCACCTGGCCGACGAGATGTCCACCGCGGAGCAGGCATTCGACGACTTCGCGTCCTGGTGCCAGGGCGACGCGAGCTGCGCTCTGCACGGGCAGGATGTCGCAGCCGTGTACGACCGGCTCATTGCCCAGGCCAACCGGTCGCCGATCCCGGTCAAGGGCACCAGCCAGACCATGAACGGGCAGCAGATCCAGGCCGCCACGCAGGACTACCTGGTCATCAAGTCCGTAGCCTGGCCGATGCTCGGGCAGGCCATCAGCCAGGCCCTCGCCGGGAACACCACTGCCTTCCTGCCGACCCACGACGTCGACAAGACCCTCGACCACACCCAGATCCGCGTCGCCGCCTGCCTCGACCAGCCCCCGGCCGCCACCACCTATTCACAGCTGGCTCAGCTCGAGCGCATGGCCGCCGAACTGTCGCCGCACCTCGGCGGGCAGGTGCGTTCCTGGACCGACATGACCGGCTGCCTCGGCTGGCCCGTCCCGGCGCACGCCCCCACGCAGACCCCTGTCACCGACGCGCCCCCCGCCCTCATCCTCGAGTCCGTCCACCAGACTCTCTCCGACTACCCCTGGGCATTCGACCTCGCCGCTCAGCTGCCGGGTAGCCGCGTGCTGTCCGTCGCGGGCGACGACTACAGCACATACATCATCAACCCGTGCGTCGTGAAGAACGCCGACACCTACCTGGCCACCCGCGCCCTGCCGGCGGCGGGGACCGTCTGCAACTGACTGAAGCCAATCAGACCTGAAGGCTGAACGGGACCCGGCCGCGACACTGCGGTCGGGCCCCGTTGTTCTCTGGTGGACAGTGTCGGACAGCAGTGGACAGAGCCCGGCGCCCACGGCCCTGGAAAGTGGACAGCGTCCGGCACCAGGCTGGTGTCATGCCTATCCACTCAGCCAGGTCTGCCGTCAAGCCGTACCTGACCGGTCACTTCACCCCCGTCACCGACGAGATCACCGCCACCGAGCTCACCGTCGACGGCACCCTGCCCCCCGAGCTGTCCGGACGCCTGCTGCGCAACGGCCACAATCCCAAGCCCGGAATCACCCCCACCCACTGGTTCCTGGGCAGCGGCATGGTCCACGGCATCCGTCTGCGCGAGGGACGAGCAGAGTGGTACCGCAACCGCTGGGTGCACACACCAGCGCTCGACGGCGCCCCCTCCGCCACCGATCACGGGCCCGACCTGACCGTCAGCACCGCCGGCACCCACGTCATCGAGCACGCCGGACGGCTGCTCGCCCTGTGCGAGGCGAACCTCCCCTTCGAGCTCACCTCCGAGCTGGACACCGTCGGCGCCTACGACTTCGACGGCAGACTGCGCACCGCCATGACCGCGCACCCGAAACAGGACCCGGTGACAGGTGAGCTCCACTTCTTCGGATCCTCGCCGTTCCCGCCGCACCTGGTGTACTACGTCGCCGACACCAAGGGCCAGATCGTCCACAGCGCCGAGATCCCGGGAGCCACCGCGTCGCTCAAGCACGACTTCGCGATCACCCGCCACCACGTGGTCTTCGTCGAAGGCAACGTCACGTTCGATCCCGCCGCCGACCGATCCGGCATCCCCTACAGCTGGAGCGATCGGCAGCCCGCCCGCATCGGCATCATGGCCCGCCAGAGCGACGCGGCCGCGCCCGCACGGCCCGTGCGCTGGTTCTCCATCGAACCCGGCCACCTGCTGCACGTCGCCAACGCCTTCGAGGACACCCGGGGCCGGATCGTTCTCGAAGGCCCGACCGTCGACCGCGAGGGCTTCCAGCTCTCGTGGAACTGGTGGACCGGCGCGCCCGGGCGCGGTACCGAGCCGGTTGCCCGCTCATACACCCGCCGCTGGGTCGTCGACATCACAGACGGCAGCGTCGACGAGCTGATCGTCGACGACCTCCCAGTGGAGTTCCCGACGCTCAACGAGGACTACCTGGGAGCCGAAAACCGCTACCACTACGCCGTCTCCTTCCCCGACGAACACGGCTTCGGCGGCTACGGCATCGTCAAATACGACCGCACCACCGGCGCCCGCCGCATCCACCACGCCGGCGACGCCCGCATGCCCGGCGAAGCAGTCTTCGTCCCCGCCGCCGGAGCGACCCGCGAGGACGACGGCTACCTGCTCACCGTCGTCTCCGACCTCAAGCAGGACGCCTCCCAACTTCTCGTTATCGACGCATCCGGCCTCAACCGCATCGCCCTGGTCCACCTGCCGCATCGGGTGAGTGCCGGACTTCACGGGTCCTGGATCCCCGACTCCGCGTTCGACGGCCCCGGCCGCTGATCGGTGAAGCTCGAACCCCGAACAGCGAGAACACTCCCGGCGTGGCTTCCCGCACCGTAGTCGGCCGGGCAGCGCGTCGTGGACCCCCAACCACCCACCACGGCGCACCCGCCCACCAGTTGCCGCCTTGAAGAGGACGCTCTTCGCGCGACGACTGGCAAGACCTGCGAGCCTTCGCCGTTCCGGCCCGCCGGACACGAACGATGCCCTAGCGTGGAATCTCTGCAGACCTCCGCGCGAAAGCGAGTTCATCGTGGCCGAGGCCACTCGTGTTCACCTGTCCGGATGGTACGTCCGGCCCGAACAAGTACGGCCCGAGCCCCAAGGGCATCGGCGGAACGTCGACCGACCAGCAGCCGTTCTCGCACGTCCAACAGCGCATCGAGAGGACAGACGCCACGATGACCGCCGACGGGGGCGAAGCGCTTAGTACTGCAACCGCATCTGGGGGTTGTGGCCTCGGCGTTTGTAGTCTTCCCGGGCCCTTGCGGTCCCGCCCGAGGCCGGGAAAATCGGGGGTG
>NZ_JBGCCS010000063.1:0-24113 GCF_041262645.1 Streptacidiphilus sp. EB129 | reverse complement strand
CGCTGAGTAGTACTTGTGCACCATCGGTGCCATCTCTTCCTCTGAATCCACGAGATCCAGTGTCCGTGATGTCCACCGATTGGGGGGAAGCCCCCTAACCCTTGTCCACCCCCTTTCCTGAGCCGCTCGATCCACTCGTCTCCCACTGTGGACGGACCGTCGCTGCTGGCCGATCCCGCGTTCTGGCCGGCGCGTCTCGCGGACCTCTACGAGGGCCTGTCGCCGGAGAAGTTCAGCGTTGACTCCGGGCATCCCGATGCCTTGCCCGGGCAGCTGGAGGACAAGGGGGCGTGGCCGGGTTCCGTGTTCCCAGGGCGGCGGGCGGCGGGGATCGGCCCGGCCGCAGCGGTGCCCGGGCCGGGGTCGGTGTCCGGTCCCGGAGCGGTGTCCACCAGCGACCCGGTCCCGTCCGGGTCGGTCACCAAAAGCACCGGCGGCAGTTCCCCGCACGCCTGCAACTCCTCCAGCGCCTGCACCGCCGCGTCCTCGGGACTGCCCGACACGAACTGCTGCATCCACACCACCGTGCGCACCGCCGACCGCTCACGCGGACCACCCAGCTCCAGATCCACCCCGATCCGGCACGCCCGCAGCATCCGCGCCGCCTGAGCCACCATCACCTCCTCCTGCCCGCCCGTGACACCACGCGCATACCACCAAACGGGACGACCACAACTCCCTCGCCACACGGCTGGCGCCGGACCCAGCATTCTTGCCGCGCCGCCCGCCTGCCCGGCATTCCACACGCTCCACGTGCTCACAGGTCCGCGCCCCACCAGCACCCCTTGAATGACGGCGAAGACGCCGACCAACCGGCCGGAACGACGACCGAGCCATCGGGGCGATCAGCTTCATGGGTGTGCGGATCTCCTCGCGCCCGACGTGGGCCATGGAGCCCGGCCGCCCGCTCACTGATCGCCTTCGATCACTGAGCACTTCGGAGCAACTCGTCCAGGTAGCCGGCCTACTCGAACTTCTGCACCGGTTCGGTGCGGCCGGTCGCACGCTCCCATTCGGAGCGCACCAACTCCAGGTCAGCCCAGAACGAGTTCGAAGCCACGTCGCTCGACGCCCCAAGCATTCCGCGAAGTATGTGCCGTTTGCCCGAGGTGGTGCGAAGCCGTGCCACGTACCAGGCTCCGCCACGTCCCGATCGGCGCTGAGCCTCGACTGCCGCGATCTCTGACCACGGCACGTGGCCACGCCGCCACACCAGCTGCAGGTCAACTCCCGTGGCAGTTAAGAGTGTCGAGCCGAAGACCGGCAGAAACGAGGTGAACATGAATGGCAAGATCATGAGATAGCACGCCGTGAGCAGCACTGGGCTGAGCCACCACGCGCCCCCGCCGGCTAGAGTCCGCCACTCGAACAGTCCACAGACAAGCACAAAAACGCCGGAAACTACCGCCAATATGCGGGTCTTGTCCTTCCGGCTGGACCCCAGGCGTTTCTCTCCCGAGATTGGTCCACGCAATGCGCTCCGGGCCATCTGTCCTCCAGGTGATCACGACTGAGCCTGAGCAGTATCCAGCCTCACGCGACCGGGGGGGAGACCTTTGTCAGGTCGCGGCGTCCAGCAGGTGCGCGAGCGAAGCGGCGACCTCCTGCGCGACCCCCGCCCGCAGCGGCTGGTGCGCTGCGGCCGATGCCTCTGCCCGGCCCGGAGTTGAGTACACAAGCGATAGCCGCGGCGCGACGTCGGCTGACGGGCAGCGCCCCTTGGACAGGTACGTGGAGTCAGCCAACCCCGCCCGAACACAAACCCCTGAGTGCCCGCTGTCCTGGACGGGGGCGGGCCCTGCGCGGTGCAGGCCATCGTCCAACGCGGCCCGCAACGCCATCAAGTCCTCGATTTCGGCCAGCAGGCTGAACCGGCCCAGTAGCTCCTCGATTCCCCGGGCGTCACCACGGCGGACCGCCGTCACGAGATACGCGATCACCTGGGACACATTCAGCAGCACATCGCCTCGGGACGTCATCCCGAATACCTACCGCCGCGGGCCGGTGGGCGCAGTCCCCCACACGAGTGAGGCGCACCTCCAGCGGCAGCACTCGTTGTCTGGGCCCGGGGCCATGTTCATGCAGGGTGGCGCCAGGAAGCGTCACGACCGTGACGCTTCCTGGCAGGCCCGCTCGAATCAGTGGCGTGCCCGAATCCGAGGCCCGGTGGCCTCGATGTTTCGCCGTGCTGCCCGCGCGCTGGCTTTCGCATGCCGGCAGGCGCAGGCTGAGAAGGACAGGCAATCCTCGGAGCGCGTCATGATCGTGATTCTTGGGCTCATCCTCCTGGTCGCCGCAGTGGTCGTCGGCGTGGCCGGTGTCCTCACCAACACCGGAAGCGCGCACGCCCTGCCCCACGGCTTCGCGGTCTTCGGCTACCACGTGACCGGCTCCACCGGCACGCTCTTCCTCTACGGCATCATCGTCGGCGCCGTGGCACTGCTCGGGCTGAGCCTGCTGCTGGCCGGCGCGCGCCGCACCGCACGCCGCGGCCGCACCGCACGCCACGGACTCACGCAGTCGCGCCGCGAGACAGCCGCCGCCGGCAAGCAGCGCGACGACCTGATCGACCAGCGTGACACCGCCCGCGCCCAGACGGCGCAGGCGCGAGGCGACGCCCCACCCGGCGACGCCCACCGGCCCGAACCGGACGCCGATGGCCACCCGGGCAGGCTGCACCTGTTCGGACACCGCCCCGCCCATCGGTAGGCCACCCGCCGACAGGTCCTGGCGACCCCGAACAGCAGGGCGGGGGTGGAAGCCGGTCCAGGAGGGCGGACAGCGGCCGGGGGCGGGGGCGGGCGGACGGCGGCCGGGGGCGGGGACGGGCGCGAGGGCGACCGGGGGGGACGGGCGCGAGGGCGGCCGGCGGCCGAGGGCGGGGCGCGAGGGCGCGGCAGGTCCCCCGGCGCCGCCCCGCCGGTGAAGGCGGGGCGGCGCCGGGCGGGGCAGGTCCTGGTCAGGCGTGCATGGTGAAGGTGCGGCCGGCGGTGGTCGACACCCGCACCACGGTGAAGTCCGGTTCGGTGCTGGTGACCCGGTCGCCGTTGTGCAGGTGCGCGGCCAGCGCGGTACGGGCCTCGTCCAGGTCCATCCACACGGTCCGCGCCGTGTCCTCGCCGGTGACCGTGCGGCTGCCGTGCCGGTACGCGGGCACGTGCGCGGGCAGCGTGGTCAACCGGTTCACGCGCCGCCCCAGCCGTGCCGCGTAGGCACGGAACACCACCGGGCGCGTGAACGCCAGCTCCGCCATCAACACGGCCCCGGCCCGCGCACCGGCGCCCGTCAGCACCAGCACCGGAGCCGCACCGGGCACCGCCCCCGCCACCGGCGCACGCCGCTCGACCAGCCCCCGCGCCACCAGCCCCCACAGCGTGCCCGTGCGGACCGGTCCCGAAAGCTCCGGGTCACGGTAGACCACCTGCTGGGACCCCTCCTCCAGCAGCAACGCCGCCAGCAGCGCCGAACGCATACACAACGACAGCGAAGACACCACGACAGCCCCCGGATCACCGGGCCGCGCCACAAACCGCACCCCCCGCGCCCGCCGAGCCACATCAACCACACCGTCCGCACCCGGGCCCGCCACACAACCAGCACCAACACCAGCGGCACCGCCAGCGGCAGCAGCAGGGACACCGGCAGCGACACCGGCACCGGCACCGGCACCGGCAGCAACAGCGGCGGCACCAGCAGCGTCAGCGGCAGCGGCACCAGCAGCGGCACCAGCACCGGCGCCGGCGGCGGCACCGGCACCGGCAGCGGCACCGGCAGGGAGAGGGAGGGGGACACCGGCGGACACGGGACCGGATACCGGGACCTTTGAACGGATCATCGCAGCACTCCAGGAAGCAGACCGAAAAGCCAGCAAAGAACACCCCGCGGGCTGCGGCAGCATGCTGACATATCCGTAAAACTACAAACCCAGAGGCAGGGCAGCACACCCCCAAAATCAGGCCGCGCTGTCGGGCATCGAGAGATTTCAGTGACGCACCGGACGCTTCAGCGATGTCTTTCAGTGCCCCAGGTCAGCGCGGCGCCGCCCTGGCCGGCCGCCCCCGGGCCGGAGATCCCCCGGCACCACGCCCCACCACCGGGCCGCACGCCGACCCGGGACACGCTGTGCCCCGTACGCGTCGTCACAGAGCGGGGGCTGAAGTGAGTACGGATACTCAGGTGCCGCGGCTGCCAACCAGTCATGATCGCCGGGTAGTTGATTGCAGGATCCGCGCCTGACCACTGGTGGCCGCCGCGGTTGCGATCGGGCGGGGATCACCGGTGTCGCGCAGCGCACCGAACCGACGGGGGTTGGGCATGACACTGTCCTGGAGAACGTGGAGCTCGATCGCGGCTGCGGCACTGGTGGCGACCGCACCGCTGGTGCCGCTGCTCGTCGAGATCGGCGAGGGTGGCGCGGTGACCGGGTGGCTGCTTTGGGTGCTCGCCGCCGCAGTGGTGCCCGCCTGCTACCTGGCGGTCACCGGCGTGAGGCTCCCCGCGCCGTCGGGCCCGTGGTTCCTGATGACCTTGCTGTCGAAGTCGCTGTCGGTCGCCGTGGTCACCGCCCTGCTGGTGCTCGTTGCGCAGCGGGGGCCGTTCGCGGTGCTGGGTATCGTCGTGCTGGTTCCCGCAGGCATCGGCGCGCTGGGGACACTGCTCCTGCGCCGGGGGCTGCTGTGGGGGCTGCTGCCGAGTCTGCTGTCGGCGTTGGCGTGTGCCTGGCTGGGGCTGATGTCCGGCGGTGGCGCTCTCGGTCAGCCCTTCTTCTATGGTCTGGGCTGGGAGTTCCTGCTCGGGTCCGTGATGCTGATTGCCGTAGCCGTGCAGGCGGCCCCGGCGAGGCGAGGGCCGGACTTTGGTGACGTGCGGGCGGCTTCGCCACAGCGTGTGCGTGGCAGCGACCGCCGGTTCGGCTGCGCGACGGCCGTCATCGTCACCGCTGTCGGGGTCGGCGTGCTCGGGGTGCGGTTCTGCGTCGGCGTGTACGACCAGTACAACCCGCCGATGCCGGACGTGAAGGGGATCGCCGCCTCGCCGGCCGTGGTTCAGTCCGATACCGGTACGACGGCATCGATCGACGATGCTTTCGGCCGGCTCCGCACGGCCGTGCCCTCGACCACCAGCGCGGGCACGTTGGTGGACGACTACTGCGAGACGGACGATCAGATCAGCGCATTCGGGGAGCGGCCCTCCTTCAAGCCCGTCAGCTGCCATCGCTCCGTGGTCTGGGTCGGTGCGTTCGACGGCGACCCGGGGAAGGAGAGCAGGCTGGTTTCGGGCCAGTTGATCCACGAGGGCTGGGCTCTGAACGGCAGTGGCAGCACAGTGCTCTTCGCGCACCGGGACGACAACGGGCTCGCGGTGGAGGTCGACTTCTGGGCCCGCCCGACCGTCCCGGTGCTCTACCTCCCCGAAGTCCCCCAGGGTGCAGGCGGTGTACCGTCAGCCGCGCCAGGGACAGTCCCGAGCGGGGTCGTCTTCCGGGACCTGCGGGTTCCCTCGCTGGCGGAACTGACCACCACGGCATTTCAGCACCACGACCACGTGATCACCGTCGAGATCACCAGCCACTACTTCACCCAGTCCCCGGCACCGCCGGTCCAACCGGCACCGCCGGTCCACGCGGCACCGCCGGTTCCACCGGCACCGCCGGTATCCGAGCCACTGTGTCCAGGCGAATCGCCCTCACCCACCCCATCGGCACCCGTCCCCGACCCGACCGGCACCGGGCCCACCCCGGAAGGCAGCGGCCCCGACTTCGCCGGGAACAACGGGTTCCGAACGCCCTACACACTGCAAGGCCAGGACCGCTGCGCGGGGCGCGCCCAGGTCGCCCGGGTCACAGCCGCCCTGCAACCACTCAGTGGCACAACGGAACCGACTCTTGCTCAGATAGCAGCCCGGCTCGGAACCCTCGGCTACCCTCCCGGCGCCGTCACGCTCACCCCTGACGGTTCGGGCCGCGTCGACTTCGTGATCGACCTGCTCCCGGTGTGTGTGGACGGCACGGTCAACTCACCGTACCTCCAGGTCCAGGCCCACGGCGGCTACCCCGACGCGACCGGATGCGTACCCCGAACAGGCGGGCACTGACCCCGGGCCGCCACCCCAGCCAGTGCCGGCCACGGCCAGCGAGCAGCAAGCACGCACCGGCCGGCAGGCCGGGCCACCCCACGCCGACGCGCCCCAGCGCAGGGGATGCGGCGCGGCGGGCCCGCCTCATCGCGCCTGCGGGTTGAAATGGAGGCGGGAAGGGCCCGCCCGGTACCCGGATGGTGGTTCGCGTACCGGGCGGGGCGCCACCCAGGGCCTCGGCAAAGTCACTGGGCGTCCGATTCATTGTGGTATCAGCCTCGCGGGGACGGCTGGCGGTGGAGAAGCTGCAGGGCAAGATGGACAAGGCGGATCTTGGGCGACTCTTTGATCGTCAAAGGTCGACTCCCGAGATGTGGAGTCACTGCTCGATGCGGGGCCGTCCGGGAGGGATGGCACAGGGAGATCACACAGCGTTTCGCCAGCGGGAGTGCCCAGGGCCTGCGTGCCCTTGTAGCGCTTACTTCTTGTTGTCCAGGGTGGCTTCAGTGCTGTCGTTGTTCCGGCTTATGGCACGCAGGTCGGCCTCGGGTAGCCAGGTACCGAGTGGGCGTTCCAGCCATCCCTCGGCAGCGCCCAGATGCCGCGCCGCGTCGGCCAGGGCTTTCGCCCCGGGGTGGCGCAGGCCGCGTCGCCAAACCATGGAGACCGGGGTGAGGGGAACCGGGTCGGTCAGGGGTCGCGACAGCATCCCGGGAACACTCATGAAGCTGACGCTGGTCAGTACCAGCCACTGGTGTCTGCGCATGGTGCGGCTGAACTCCACTTCGCCCTCGATCTTGGGGTAGGGCGGTGCCAGTTCGATACCGCGCCCCAGGCACAACTGGTGCGCGTAGTCGGTCCATTCGGTGGTGTCCTGGTTGCCAGCCGCTGCGTACAGGATCTCGCCGGCCAGCGCGGCCAGCGGTACCTGGGGCAGAGCGGCGAGCTTGTGATCGGTCGGCATGAGCACCGCCAGCGGGTCGAAGCGGACCAGCCGATGCTGCAGTGCGGCCTGGACCTCGGGCGGCAACCCAGCGACACGACCGAATGAAATGTCCAGCCTGCCGTCCATCATCTCCCGCACCGCTCCGGCCAGCCCGCTATGGGTATGGACGACGAAATCCAGGCCAGGAGCTTTCCTTCGGGCCTGTGTGAGCAGCCGCGACCCGGTGGACGTGCTGTTGGCGACGTCCACGATCAGCGGCTGGCTGCTCCCTGGCCGCGGCGTTCTGCCCAGCTCTTGGCCCAGCTCGGCATGCGCGGCCAGGGCCCGGCGTACAGCCGGCAGAAGCCGGTGCCCTTCGGGGGTGAGGGCGACGTGCCGGGTGTCACGCTGGAACAGGTCACGACCCCAGATCCGCTCCAAGCGCCGAATGTCCCGGCTGAGCGCCTGCTGCGCCACGAACAGACGGGCAGCGGCACGGGTGAAGTGCAGTTCTTCGGCCACTGCCAGGAAAGCTCGAAGTAGACGGGGGTCAGTGTCATCGCGCACGCCTCATTCTCGCCCACTGACAAAGATTCACAACAGAATTGCGTAGGTAGCTGTAGAACAGGTGTTGGACCCTGTGTCAGTACGGGGTGAGGCTGAAGACATGTCCGCTCCCCGTTACCACCGTCAAGATCGGCCCTCACCGACGCTCCTGATGACCGTCGTCGCAGACGCCTACGTCATCTACGCGCCCCCTGCCTTCCCGGATAGATGGGCCAAGCCGCAGGGTCCCGCATGGCAGGTCAGACTCTGGCGCTCTCTGACGCGACTCGTCACCGCCGGAACCGGCGCCCGCCGTCGTTGTGAGTAACTTCGCTCAGCTACGAGGCCCCGTTGATCTGGTCAGCCCGTGTCACCCTGCCCCCATGCCCTGGCAAAGTGAGGCTGGGTCCGATTGCTGGCGATCTATGCCGGACATGCTGGTCATGGACGCAGGGAAGCCACGGCTTTCAAGATCACGGAGGTCTCTACGCCCAATGACCTCGCTGGAAGACCGTGCCTGCGCTTGTATCCTCCGTGATTCCTCCTGTCCTTGACCGGTTCCGCGATCAGCCGCCCGTGGAGCCAACCGAACGCCCTGGCCTGCTGGAATGTCTGGCCAAGGTCCCCGATCCGCGAGCCGCGCGCGGGATTCGGCACGCCTTGGTCTACGTCCTCGCGATTGCCGCGTCGGCCGTGCTGACCGGCACGACCTCGCTCCTGGCGATTAGCGAGTGGGCTGCCGACGCTCCGCAGTCTGTCCTGGCCGCCCTCGGCGGCCCGGTCGATGTACTGACCGGGCACTACCCGGTGCCTGGCGAGGCAACCCTGCGACGGGTTCTGGCCCGCGTCGACGGCGACGCCCTCGACAAGGCCGTCGGACAGTGGCTTGCCGACCGCCGCCAGGCAACACCGCAGGCCACCGGCCTGCGTGGAATCGCAGTCGACGGCAAGAGCCTGCGCGGAGCCGCCCGCGCAGGCGGCCGCAGGATCCACCTCCTCGCCGCCCTCGATCACACCAGCGGCCTGGTCCTGGCCCAGCTCGACGTCGGCGAGAAGACGAACGAGATCACCTGCCACCAGCCGCTCCTGGAAATCGTCGCCGACCTCGCCGACGCGGTGGTCACCAGCGACGCACTCCACACCCAGCGCGACCACGCCACCTACCTGACCGGACGCGGGGCGCACTACATCGTGATCGTGAAGGGGAACCAGAAGAAGCTCTGCCAGCAGCTCAAAGCCCTTCCCTGGAAGGAGATCCCACTACAGGGCCGAACCCGTGACACTGGCCACGGCCGCAGCGAGATCCGGCGCATCAAGGTCTGCACCATGAGCAACCTCCTGTTCCCCTGCGCCCGCCAGGCCATTCAGCTCAAGCGGCGCCGCGTGCACCGCAATACCGGAAAGGTCACACTGCACACCGTCTATGCGGTCACCAGCCTGAGCGCCGACCAGGCGACCCCCGCCCAGCTTGCGGCCCTGATCCGCGGCCACTGGTCAGTCGAATCCCTCCACCATGTGAGAGATACCACCTTCGCCGAGGACGGCTCGCAACTTCGGACCGGCAACGCACCCCGCGCCATGGCCACCTGGCGCAACCTCGCTATCGGCGCCCTCCGCCTCGCCGGCGCCACCAACATCGCCGCTGGCCTGCGGCGCAACGCCCGCGATGCCCACCGGCCCCTCGCCCTCCTCGGGATCACATGATCTCAAATCGGACGAAGCCTCGCTTTGCCGAGGCCCTGGGGCGCCACCCCACAGCACTGCGCCCAGCCCACCGCGGCGAAACGCAGAACAGGCCCCGGGTAAAACAGAGACACGGCACAGGGCCTGCCCAGACAGGGCGGCAGTGGTCAGGCCCCGGGGACCGGCCCGGCCGCAGCGGCGCCGGGGCCGGGGTCGGTGTCCGGTCCGGGAGCGGTGTCCACCAGCGACTCGGTCCCGTCCGGGTCGGTCACCAAAAACACCGGCGGCAGTTCCCCGCACGCCTGCAACTCCTCCAGCGCCTGCACCGCCGCGTCCTCCGGACTGCCCGACACGATCTGCTGCATCCACACCACCGTACGCACCGCCGCCCGCTCACGCGGACCACCCAGCTCCAGATCCACCCCGATCCGACACGCCCGCAGCATCCGCGCCGCCTGAGCCACCATCACCTCCTCCTGCCCACCCGTCACACCACGCGGCACCCGCACCACACCCGCCCCGCCCCAACGGCCCCGGTCCGGCACCAGCCCCGCCCGCCGCAGCAACACCCCCGCCAGCCGGTCACCACCCCACGCCCGAACCACCGCATCGCACCCACGACGCACCACCACATCAGGACCCACCGTGTCCACCACCGCCAACCACTCACGCACCCAACCCGACACCGACCTGACCGGCATCCAACCCACCCCCCGACCAACAGGGCCAGCCCCACCAGCGGGGCCACCCCGACCAGCAGGAGCAGCCCCACCAGCCCGACCACCCCGACCAGCAGGGCCAGCAGAAGCAGCGGGTGCAGCAGGGGAAGCGGGTGCGGCAGGGGAAGCGGCGGAGCGGGAACGACCAGCAGGAACGGACACCTCAGATCGCCCGTACTCCTCCGCACCAGAGCGGTAGTCCTCCGTGGCGGGACTGACCCGCCCGTCGACCAGGACCCACCCGTAACCGGGCATCGACCCGGTGGTCGCCGCGAACGTCCACCCCAGCACCACGCCCTCCCCATCGGTGAACGCCTCGAAGGCGTTCGGCTGACCGAAGGTACGCGCCGCCGCGTTCCACGCCTCGTCCTCGCTACTGATCAGGGTCATCTTCAAATCCTCCGAAACCATGCAGCGTCTGCACCCCCCCCTGGGATACCGGAGTACCGCCACCAACAGGCACACGGCCAGCACGAAGCGGAACACCGCAAAGGAGGGGTGGGGCTCCAGGGGTCAACACCCGGGCCACACCCACACCATGAACCACCCACACCCACCCAGCACACCCCCAACCCCGCCAGCCAACCCAACCCCCGGCACCACGACAGCCACGAGAGGGGCCCGGCGGCAGGACCGTCGGGCCGGGCGCGGCTGGGGCAGGCCAGACGGCAGCGAGACGGGACGGTCCAGCACACCCCCAACCCCACCACGGCCCCGGACGGCGGTACGGCCGGCGGGGCGGGACGCGGGTGATGCTTCGGGCTCAACCGAAACGATTGTCGCTCAATCGGCGGCTTGGGATGATGAGCCGATCAAGCAGGTGACGACACGGGGGGACCATGTCCACTAGCCGCCGCTGGCTCGCGGCCGCCAGCATGACGCTCACGTTCGCGATAGCGGGCACCATCCAGCCGGGCACGGCTTCCGCGACCGGCGTGTGGCCGCCGTCGGGCCCGGTAACCTGGCAGGACAACAACGACTACCGGTACGTGTGGTCAGCCGGCCTCGATTCGTCGTGTCCCACGGACTCCTCGTGCAACGCCGACACAAACACGTGGGATGCCGGCAACAACGGCAGCAACCAGAAGTGGTACGACCCGTCCCTCGGCGGGAGGCTGTACTACGAGCTGTGGGCGACGTCGTGGGACGGGTCGACGAACGTGAGTTCCGCCCATGACCTATGCCTGGACAGCGACTCGAACTCCACCATGTGGGGCACGGGCATGGGACACGTCTACGTGATCCCGTGCAACCAGGGCAACCACCAGAAGTGGTACGAGAAGTCCACCAACTCCGGCTGGGAGCTCCAGAACGACGCGACGGGGCTGTGCCTGGACGCGGGTGGGGATCCGACGATCCTCGGGAAGTTCCTGTACACCTACACGTGCTCGGGCGGGGACAGCTACCAGCGGTTCCACTGAGCCCGTTCGTCTCGGCTCGCCCCCGGCCCGCCTCGGCGGGCCCGAGTACCCCGGTGTGCCTGAGCTGGACATGTGGGGTGGACACGCGAGCATGGACGCAAGAGCGTGCAGAGCGAAGGCTGTATGGCCAGCAGCCACAGCGATGAGCAGGCCGGCCGTCCCGGGCTCCCAGCTCCCGGGACGGCCGTCACACGCTCCGTCAGATGGTCTCCGCAGCGAGGATTTCCCGCAGGTGCTCGATAGATCCTTGATGGTCGCTCCATGAACCCGCCCAGCTCACGCCGGGTCAGTGCGGCCGGCCCCGCCCCGCGAACCGCGCCGTCAGGCACCGACGTGCATACTTACCGGACGAACGGTGGGACGGACAGGTGATGACGCGGTGAAACTGGCTGAAGCGCTCGCGCAGCGCGCGGCTGCGGTGCGGCGGGTGGAGCAGTTGCGGGCGCGTGTCGTCGGCAGCGCCCGCTACCAGGAGGGCGAGGAGCCGGCCGAGAATGCGGTGGAGGTCCTGGCCCAGGCCGGAGAGGTGCTGGACGAGCTGGAGCGGCTGATTCGTCAGATCAACCGGACCAACTCCACTGCGGTCATCGAGGGCGGTGGCACTCTTACCGACGCCCTCGCCCGCCGGGACGTCCTGCGGCTGCGCCATTCGGTGACCACCGCGGCCGCCGACGCCGCCTCGGGACGCGACCAGCGCGGAGCCGTACGGCAGCTGCGGTCCGAGCTGAGGATCCTCTCCGCTCTGCCGGTCGCCGAGCTCCGCGCCCAGGCGGACGTCCTGGCCAGGGAGATCCGCGAGGTGGACACCCAGATCCAGCGCACCAACTGGGAGATCGACCTGATCGAGGACTGACCCCCTAGGCTGGGTGTGGGAAGCAGGTAGTCGTCACGGAGGCGTGCACACACCGCGGGTCGGCGGTTTATCCGGCCCCTGGCGCGTGAAGAGCAACGCAGGGGTTCGATTCCCCACCAACAGTGCAGCTCAGCATCGCGTACAGGTGACAGAGCACACCGCACAGCTCACCACCACGTGCAGATCCGGACGACGAGGGCGGGAACGGGGCGCCCCACGCCCGGTGCGAGGGCCGTGCACACCGGCACGGCCCTCGCACCTACTCCACCCCAGAGACAGCCATGCAGGTCGCGCAACTGAAGGGGGCAGCCGTGGCAGAGATCGAGATACCGGGACCGGACCCGACGTGGGGCCCTGCTCCGTCGCCGTGGAGCCCAGGGGGTGGCGAATGGCGACGGAACGCCAACCCGGCATTCCAGACGAGCCTGTGGGAGTACGCGGTCGGGGGGGGCCTTCGACGTGGTCGCCGGACTGAGCATCCCGATGGCGCCGTTGGCGGCGCGCCTGCGACTCACCGTCGAACACGGCTGGGAGGACCTGGGCGACGTCGAAGCAGTCATGTTCGCCATCCAGAAGATCGACTTTGCCCTGAGTCGCACGGCTGGCAATCCGCTCCCCGGCGTCTACGTCTGGGTGGCCAAGGCTTCGGGCGACCAGGAGGCGGCTTTGGACGTGCTGTTGGCTGCCCTTGGCCTCGACCGCGAGGCGTTGACCTTCCTTCGTGAGGTCACTCCAGAGGGCGAGAATTACTACCGGCAGTGTGCGTACTGAACTTGAACTCGTGATGTCGGCACGGCGGGACCTGGCCTCCGAGTGGATCAGGTCCGCCAGACGGTGAGCCGCCCGCCCGGGCTGGCGCTGTGCCAGGCTTCCGGATCCTGGAGGGGACGGGTCAAGCAGCGGTGCCGCACCAGGTCCGATCGCTCGGGCGGAGTCAGCCTCCTGGGCCCGCCGTGGATGTCCTGGTCTGAGTCGGGTTCCTCGTCGATGGCGAAGTGGAAGGCGGCGTCTGTGAGGTAGTCGCGGCGGAAGTCTGTCTTCCACTGCGAGTTGCTGCCCCAGCCCAGCGACCCGTCGAAGGTGTCCCGGTAACGGCGCATGAACACGCTGTGGAGCGGCGACCGGTCCGCGATGCCCGCGACCAGGTGCCGGGCGCCGGCACGCACCGTCACACCGGTGCGGCTGAACAGCATCTGCCCGAACGTCAGGCCCGGCCAGAGCGTTCCGGTGATCTCGACCGGCGCCCCCGGGTACTCGTGCTGCTCGACGTGGACGACCTCGTGGAAGAACGGCTCGAACGCGACGTCGCCGATCGGGGCCATGCCGAACCGGGCGAAGGCAGCCAGGTACTGGTCACAGGTGATGCGCGGCCAGCGCTCGGGCTCGTGGATGTCGTGCGCCCAGGGGGTCTCAGAGCCCGGCGGCAGCAGCGGCTGGAACTTGTAGATCAGTGCGTCGCTGACGCGGCTGAGCGCGTACGCCGTCTCCAGGGGATCGCCGAACTCGTACTCGGTCCGCGTCCATCCGCCCAAGGCGGCCAGCGGCGCGAGGGCCTCGCGGACGGCGTCAGTGTGCTCGTCCAGCCACGGTTCTACGACGGCGGGGAAGACGTCCACACCCTGGTATGCCTCCACGGTGTGGAAGAGTCGGCGGACGCGCAGTGCGGGGATCACGCAGCGCAGCATAGACAGCCCCGCCGGGTGCGGTCGACTGGGTTTCCCGTGAGACGGCTTCAGGATGCCTTGTCGGTCAGCCCGCAGCCTGCTCGCACCCCACCCCGGGACCGTTCGCGCCCTTCCAGGCCGGCGGACGCGTTCGGGCCGATCCAGTGGCCGGCGGCGGCGCGGCGGGCGGCAGGGCTCAGCGGGCAGGGAGCCCCGCGGTTCCCGTCGGGAAGGGCGGGGTCTGGCCCTGGCGGTGCGGATGACCGCGCGTGGTGTCAGCTCTCGTCGGCGTCCGGGTCGTAGGCCTCGGCCACCTCGACCGGGCTCACCGCGTATCCGGTGCAGCTCGCCTGCGCGGCGTCGTGGAGTTCGTCGGTGTCCTCGTCGGCCTCGGTGACCCAGGCCAGCGCGGTGGCACCCTCGGCGCGCGCCAGGTCCAGGCAGTGGTCCCGGGCCGCTTCCCGGCCGGTGTAGAGGCCCAGGCCGATGCCGTTGAACTCGGCCCGGTACACGAGCAGCGGCGGCCGGTCGATCCGCTCGTCCATACGCCAGTCCCGGACCTCGGCGCCCAGCGCCAGGACAGCATGGACCAGGCCTTCGGTGGCCATGGCGGTAGCGGTGGCGGCAGCACCGTCGCGCCCGGACAAGTCGCCGTAGGACCACTTGCTGGCGAGGCCGGCAAGGCGCACGGCGCTGGCGCGAAGATTCACAGACAATGCAGCTCCTTCAAGCAGGGCGGGCACGCCGCCTGGCACGGACAGGACACGCGGGGGACAGCCCCGAGCCCTGATATATAAGGAAATCTAGACACGGTGGCCGGGCAGGCAAACCCCCAACCCCGCAAGCCCCGCCCGACCCGAACACCGACGACCGCGGCACGGCGCGCGGACCATCCGAACCCCGGCCGGCGGGGCGGCGTGATGCCCACCGCGCGGTACATCTCCCCCATGGGCGGCGCGAGTTCCAGGCCGGGCTGCTCAGTCGCTCACCGGACTCGTGCGCGCACGGCGGCGGCGCGCCAGCGGGCGGCGGCGGGCGCAGGGCGGCGGGCGGCGGGCGGGGCGGCATGAGCGCGGCCCCGGGGGCTCAGCGGGCGGCGGGCAGCGGCTTCCAGGTCTCACGCCACCGGGGCAGCGGCATCACCTGCGGTACCGGGGCCCCGGGCGCGAACTGACGCGCCGTCCAGTCGTAGACGTCCTGGCCGACCTGGACCGCGAAGTGGCCCCTGTGGATCAGGATCCGGCCGTCGGGCTGCACGTCGAACTGCATACCGGACACCACCGACGCCGCGACGCCGACATCGGCGAGTAGCGCGGCGAACGCCGCCGACACCTCCTGGCACCGGTCGTAGATCAGCTCCGGGTCCAGGCACGCGGGGTGCTCACCCCGGAACCGCACTACCGCAGCGGCCAACTGGTCGGACATGACACTCCTTCACACGGTCATCAGGCGACGGGCAGAGAAAGGGCAGGCAAGAGGAGAGAGGAGGTACGGAGCAGCGGGACCAGGCCGGGCCGCCCCACCCACGCGGAGCGCGGCAGCGCGGGCCAGGCGGGTGCTGCTCAGCGGCGCTCAGCAGGCGGTGGCCAGCCAGGGCCCTGGGCGAGCGGACAACGGTCGTCGTCTCCCCCGCCCACGGTGGGCGGGCGAGAGCTGACACATACGGCGTCGGACACGACGCCGACGGCTGCCCGCCGCCGCAGGCAGCGGGCAGCAGGCACCGCGCGGCAGACGGCGGCGGCGCGGCGGGCGGGTGCGTCAGTGCGCGTGGCCCAGCCAGTGCGCCAGGTTGTCGATGACCGTGCCCGTGTAACGGGACCCGCCCGGGCCCTGGTGCTCGGCGACGCTCACCGTGGCCGTACCGTCCTCGCCCCGGTCGGCGAAGACCATGAACACGTCCCCCTGCGGCGTGACAGCGGTGATGATCCGCTGCTCCACGCGCCCGGGGATCTCCGCGATCGGCGGCGTCCAGGTGCCCTGCGCACGCCGCCGCAGCACCGTCGCCGCCCGCACACCCGCCGCCGGGCCCAGCGAGAACGACTCGTACCGCAACGCCACCCCCAGCAACCCCCGGGCGTCGGGGACCAGGCCGATCGCGTGAGCCAGGAACAACGGCACCACCGGGGTCGGCACCATGGCCCACATCTCATCGGGTAGTTCCACGACCTCCAGCCGCACGCCGCCCGCCTCGTCCCCGACCAGCAGGTACAGGTCCGGATGCTCATCCCACCCGGTACGCGCCGCCAACACCTCACCCAGACACGCCAGAACCACACCCGGCGACACAACAGCCGCACCGGTCTGGGTCGTGGGAGAGGCGGGCGCGTTCGCAGGGACGATGGGAGCAGTGGCCGCGTTCGCGGAGGTGGTGGGATCAGTGGGCGCGTTCGCGGAGGTGGTGGGAGTTGGGGTGGTGGGAGTGGTGCTCATCAGCATCTCCAAGGGAAGAGCAACAGGCTCCGGCCGTACGCCGAAACCCTGATATACACGTAAAACTAGACACCGATGTGCGGGCAGCAAACCCCCAACAGCTGTGACGGAGCACGACAGATTTCGAGTGGAGGACACGGACTTGCTTCTCGTGCGGCAGTGACTCGGTGCGAAGAGAGCTGCGATCATGCCGACGTGGATATCGCCTTCTTCGTCGCTCCGGATGACGACGCCGCCGCCGCAACGCGCAACAGGGGTCCGGGGGAAGCGCTGACCCCATTGGCCTGCCATGACTTCTCTCCAGATGACGCCACGGTCGAGTGGGCGATGTACTTCGAGGCGCCATCTGCCCAGCTCCCGCCCATCGAAGAGCTCTACATGAGGGGCAGACCGCGCTACGTCGCTCCAATCGTCAACGACGGCACGGGGGTGTTCGCCCTGGACCGCGGCTTGACCAGCGCACTCGCCGGCGCCAGCCCCAGCGTCCTGGGCGAGCTCGCCGCTCGCTGGCGCGAAAGGCTCTGGTTCGAGGACGGCGATGACATGACCGACGACTCTCCTGTGGAGATCCTGCAAGGCGTTGCCCGACTTGCCGCGATCGCGTTGCGAACGGGCGCCGGCCTCTACTGCTGGCACTTCTGATGCCCTGCCTGCCTTGCAACCGCTCCACCGAGGCTCAACCACGGGGCGACACTGGTCAGCGACAGGCTGGTGGCGTCACCATGCTGGGATGGAAATGACGCCGGAGTTGCTGGAGCGGGTTGAGGCTGGCTGGCAGGCGGTGCGTGATGACGGACGGGTGCGTCCCGAACTGCTGGAGGCTGCCTACGCTGAACCTCGCCTGCGGCAGCTGTTCCCTTGGACCGGCATGGGCGAGCTTCACTTCAGCCGGTGCACCGAGAATCCATGGACCTGGGATGTTCCCTACATTCAGCCATGCGCCGGGAGCCGGTACTGGGTCTCGGGGCCACTGCGCACGCAGACCGTCGGGCCGGCCCGGGATGCGGCCGAAGCAGTCGCCATGGTCGTCGAGCGGCTTCCGGTGAACTGCCCGCCTGCCTTCCTCGGCAGGCCTGAGGATCTCACCGCTCACGAGGTGCGACGGGACGACGCCGCCGGCCGGTGACCGCGCACCGGACTCGCAAACTCATCGCACTCCGTCACAACAACACACCCCGGCCCACCGGTGACACACACTCAGCAAGAGCAGCGACACATCTCAGCAGCAGCCGGGGCGCCGCTGCCGCCCCGGCCCGGGCGGCCGCCGAGCGCAACGGTCTACAGCGAGCCGTGCGCGCGCATCTCGGCGACCAGCTGTACGGCCTGAGTCCTCGCGGTGGAGATCGCGGTGTCGAGGTCGCGGGCGATCGGGGCGAGCACCGCGTGCAGGCAGCCGGGCCGGGCGTGCCGGGCGTCGTGCTCGCGGTCCCAGTTGGTGACGGCCCGTTGGGCGTGCAGGCGCGGTTGCCGGCAGGCGACGGGGCGGCGGCGCATCGGGTCGTGGGTCTCGTCGCAGTCCCGGCAGGGGTCGCCGAGCCGGTGGGCGCTGTAGCTGACGAGCTGGCCGCCGGTGGTGATCCGGCTGGCCAGGTAGAACCGGCCGATCTGGTCGTCGAGGCGGTCAGCTGGCACGATCACGGCCCAGTCGGCGGGCCTCCACACCGTCAGGTGGTGCAGGGTGTCCGGGCGGCACGGCACCAGGTTCAGATAGGGCTCGCCGCGGAAGATCCCGCAGACCTCGCAGTGCGAGGGGTCCAGCGGGGCGGGGGCCGCGGTGAGCGCCGCTCCGGAGAAGGAGACGTACGGGTACGCGGCGAGGTTCTCCACCCGTCCCACTATCAGGTCTCCTGGGCGCACGTCGGCCGCGCGAGCGAAGCGGACATGAGCGCGGTCGGCCACCTCCGGCATATCGCCGGAGAAGCGGCCGGGGACGGGCATCACGGCAGGGGCCAGGGGGATCATCTGCGCCACCATCAAAGGACCTTTCAGCAAACAGGAACAACACCGACCGCCAGGTAGGGGCCGGGCGAGCAGAAGCCGGGCGGGCCATTACAGCGGCCCGGGCCAGATGCCGGGCCGACCCGGCGAAAACCTTTATATATACGTAAATCTAGCGACGAGCTGGAGGGCGGCACACCCCCAAATCCGGGCCACGGGGGCGCCGGGCCGGCACAGCCCGCGCCCGTGCTCACTGCCTGTTCTGGACCGGCGCCCTGAGTATGCGTACTCATGCGCGCCGTGCTCTGGTGCGGGGATCATGGCCCCATGGGCGGCAGGCGGTTCCTACTGGTGAAGGCGCAGCGGATGCTGGCAGGGCTTGCGGTCTCCGCCATCGCCCTGCGGGTCGACTCCGGTGTGCCCGCGACGTGGAAGCTGCGGCGCATCGCCCGTTCCAGGGCCGCCCGGCGGGCCTGTGCCGAAGCGGAGGACCGGCTCCGGGCCCGGCTCTCATCGATCGCGCACACGTATTCACTGCGGCCCGTGTTCACGCAGACGATCGACCAGTGCTCGCGGGGATCCCGGCTCGACCTGGGCCTGGACGCCGGCTTCGCAGGCGATGCCGCGCTGACTGGACATCTGAGGATCGTCGCCTACTTCGAGACGCACAGGCCCTTCGCCCAGGCGATTCCCGAGATCATCGGCCGTCTGCCGCCGCTGCCGCTCTATGCCCACCGCGATGACCGGTGCGCCCCGAAGCCGAAACCCGACAGCACCGGCCCTCACCTGATCGTCGACGGAACCGGACACGCGCTGCTCGACTGGGACATCCCCGGCCACCATCTGATCGCCCCATGGGTACTGACCACCGACTGGCTCACCCTGCGCCAGCGAGTCTCGACCGACCCCGCCGGCATGACACCCGACCGCGCGCGGCAGGCCCACGGCCCCCTCCTCGCCTGGACCGTCAGCACCCACTACCTCTCCCGCCCCAAGCGCACACTCCCTCACCGCAGCAAACCCCTGAGAAGGAGGCGGACCATGCACCGACCATCACGTCACTCCGTCGCCGGCTTCATCGCCGTGGGGGCCAGTCTCCTGACCCTGGTGGCCGTGATGTTCTGGCTCACCCACGGCCTCACGCACGGGCTGCGGTCCGTTCCCTGGTGACCGCCCGGAACAGGACCGCGGTCCTCTGCGGGTCTCCCTTCGGGACCGAAATCCCCGCGGGCACCCGCAGATCCGGCACAGCCGGCCGACCATGACGGTAAGACAGCACGAGCAGCGAGCAGCCGAACAGGGGGACTTCATGACAGACCGAGAAGCGGGCCGGGGATGCGGCTGCGCCGTGGGCGTACTGGGCGCGCTGGTGCTGCTCGTGGTGGGCGGTGTGGTCAGGAGCGATGCGTCCGATTCCCGGCAGGCCCAGGCGAACCACCGACAGGCGGACCAGCAGATCACCACCCTGGCCGCATCCTTCGCCCAGCAACTCGACACACAGGCCCAGCACTCCACGCCGAGCGACAGCGACCTGTCGAGCATCGCGCAGAGCACCATGAGAGCGCAGAGCGGAATCACAAGCGGCCTCATGGCGCAGGGAGTCCAGGTGCTCGAACCGGTGACCCACGGCACAGACCTGACCTTCGACATCCAGGTCATCGCGGTCTACCGAGTGCCCGGATGGTTCACGTCAGGAAGCGAGGACGACGACCGGTGCTTCCGCATCGCACTCCCCCACCACACGGCAAGCACCCCACCCAGCACCGTGACCGCTCTGCCCGCCTGCCCGGCACCCACCACGCACCACGTGCCCACACGCCCCCGACCCACCAGCACCCCCTGAATCGCGGAAAAGAGCCGACCAACCAGGGTGCCGGGACGACGGTTGGGCCGGCGGGCCGACCGGCTTCGTGGGGCGGCGGTTCTCCCGGCGCCCAGCGTCGGTCATGAGCGCGGCGGCAGTGTCCGTGTGCGGGATTACGGTGATCATCCCCGGTTTCGGGGCTTCGTCGCACATGTCCACCGCGCTACGCCGCAGCCCCCGCACGGCCCTACAGTGCGGGCATGTCTGGCTGTGTCGGTGATAACTGGGTTCTGGCACAGATCTTGTGGAGCTGCTACTGATAGTGACTTTATTGTTCGAGCGGCAAGGGTTCATGTGTCCCCGAGCCACCTTCCGAGACGGATATGCTGTTCCGCTCTGGGAGCTGGATCGGTCACCACCGGACGGTCGGTGTCGTCGAGGTCGGCCCAGACCTCTACGTAGTTGCGGCCACGCCCGGACTCTTCTACCCACCGCACGATCACCCGCGCCCCGAGGGCGTAGTAGGCGATGTCGCCCTGCAGTACGAAGCTGTCTACAAGTCCGTCGTGCGCGAGGTCGAGGTAGCGCACCTCGCCGCCGTACTCGGCCATGTCATCGATGTCCACGACGTGGCCGTCGAAGTCCGTCGCCTGCAGTTCGCCGGCCAGAAACCGCTGGTAGAGGCCGTCCCTAGAGTTGATCAGCTCAGCATGCGCAGCGAGTGGAGCCGGACCATAGTGGCCGAAGCGGTCCGTAGCGAAGCGCCGGGCAAGCTCGGTTCCCTGGGTCAACCCGTGCACCAGCTTCATGGCCATTGCCTGTCCCGTCAGTCTTGATTCGCTCGACGCAGTCGCGTGATCATTGTGCTCTTGCCGTCGTCGCTCGCGAAGGGCCACTGGAGCAGGATCAGCTTGTAGCAGGGGAAACCCGGCGCGTCCGCAGAGCTGTCTCTTGATCTTAAGGACGTACCCGGGCCCAGTCGAGCACAGCCCGCACAATCGAACACCGAGGTGACGCCCTGCGACCGCTCCCCAAGATCTGTGCCAGAACCCAACACTCACCGACAAAGCCACATGTCACAACAGACACGCAAGACCGTCAGAAGCGGCCTATTCAGCCTGCTTTCCGTCACCGTATGCGCTGCCACCGGGTTCACACGCCACGCATCGGGGACCACGATTGCCGTGTACGCGGCGGTGCTGCTCGCCCTGGACACCTACCTCACCGTGCGGGTGTGGCGGTTCTACGGGAATCCGGACAAGGTCGCCGAACAGCAGGCCCGCATCGACGAACAGCGCATGCGGCAACGCATGAAACTCTGAACACGCCCCTGCCCGAACCGCGACAGCGAGGGCGGGGGCGGTCACCTTCGCGCCACCCCCTCCCGCACCGCGGCCTCCAGGCGGCCGGGCAGCGTCCCTCACAGCAGCCGGACGGACAACGCACCACCGCCCCATCCGGAATGTCACCGGCGCGTGTGGGCTACGACGCGAGAGGGGACGCCGCCGGGACCGAGGACGCGGCCAGCAGTGCGGTGGGAATGTAGCGCCAGGCGCGGCCCTCGCCGCAGCTGACGTAGAGCACGCCCACCGCGGTCTGCCTGGCCCGCAACGCGGGCCCGGTGACTGCCTGCAACCCCGCCAGGGTGCCCACCAGTTCCGCGCTGTTCAGGGTCCCCGGCCCGTCTGCCGGGCTCTCCCACGTCGCAATGGGGACACCGTCGCTACCGCGCTGCGGCCACACTCGGTCCTCGACCACGTACGCGCGAAACCTCGGCTTCCAGCCCCCGGCCAGCTCATCGGACGTCAGCTCACGGCCCGGAGCGTCGTAGTACACGCATCCATCGGCAGGAATCGGATCCGGCAGCACACTCAGCGCAGCGGCGGGAACGGCAGGGATCTCGGACGGGCTGGACACAGGAGCCTCCACAGCGGGGTTCGGCCGGATTGCACCGGACTAGATATGCGTAAATCTATGAATGGACTGAACCCGGGCACACCCCCATCTGCCGGGCATTCAGAACCCCCCGGGTCAACGCGTTGCAGCAACCGGCGTGCACACCAGCCGCGTCGTGCACGTGCCAGTCTCGTGGGGGCATCAACTCCGACCGGTCCACCGGGAGGTCCAAGCCTCCAGAACCTCCGGGTCCAGCGCGGGGCTATGAACGACTCCGGTTGGCCCCAGGGGGAAGGAGTGGGAGGGTGTCGCCGGGGCCACTGTGTGCAGTCATCTGGGGAGGACGCTGTGGAAGACTCGGCGGGGAGTGTTGATCTTGTCTGTTTGATCGATCCACCGGGAACGAGTGGTCACAGCGTCAGCGTGCGCGTCCTCAAGGGGCTCACGGCCGGCAGCGAGCTGCTCGACTGCGTGATCGTGGTGACGACACAGACGGTCACGGGGAGCTATCCCATCTATGTGACGCCTTTCGATCTGGAGCGTTGGGGCGAGGCCCTCGACGCACTCGCCGTACACCGTTTCGCGTCCTGGATGGACTCGGGCAGATCTCCCGGTCTGATGATCAAGCCGCTGGAATGGGGCGGGATCGAGGTCACCGTCCATGACAGTGCGACCTCGCGTGTGACGGTGAAGGCGGTGCTCGAACCTGCGAGTGGCTGGGTCGACGATCAGCGTGCGCTTCTGGCCCAGGTCCGCGAGCGGCTCGCCGAGTAGCTCGGTGATCCTCAGCCGGTGGTGGTGGTGCTGGGCGCGGGTGGAGGCGGGCCGGCAGCAGCCGCTGCGGGTCTCGATAATGTCGCCCCAGGTTTCACCCGACGCCAACACCGGGCAGCCGCCGGAGATTACTGGCTCGTATCGCGGACAGACCGCCCCCTGGGGACACCAGGTGCCTAGGCTGCCGACCGGAGAGGTCGCGGGGAGGTCATCTGCGCGGCCTCTCCTTGTGTTGGCCCCGGGACTGCGAACGCCCGGCGTGAGTGGTGCCCAAACACGCGCCGCCAGTCTCCTTCCTTGACCTGCCGACGGGCTGGATGACGCCCGCAGACGATCGAGGCGCGCCATCAATCGCGAGGCCCGGGCAGGCGCGCGCTCGTCAGCCGACGGTCCCGGCGAGCAGCGGAGATCTACGCGCGGGACCGTGGCGTCAGCCCGGTGGACCCACGGGGCACGTTGAACTGGACCAACTGCGGGCAAGCAGAGTGCGGTGGGCGCTCAGCGGTCGACGCAGTCGTACGCCCCATCGCCGTAGATCCAGCCCGTGTTCTCGTCCGGGTCAAGCAGGTCCCGGAGCTGTGAGCCCATCCGCCAGCCCTCCTCGACCACCACGGTAGGGACCAACAGCCAGGAACGCAGCCCCGGTCAGTGTCCGGGCAGTTCAGCCGGGCACGGGCAGCCCGGATCCTGGCTGCTGTCGAGTACAGCCGCAAGTCCCTCAAGGATCCCGACGAACTCCTCGGTCGGAACCTCCGCCACGAAGACCTTGCCTGCATGGTCCGGATGCCTGTCCAGATGTTCCTCGCGCAGGAACTGAAGAGTGAGCACCAAGCGGTCTGCGTCACGGAAGAGATGAGCGGTCACGTTGTCGATGGTGGGACCCCAGCTCATGACCCGGAACTGACTGCGGAACTCGTACTCTTCTTCGGTCTCGTCGTCAGCGCCGGCACGATGCATCAGACGCAGGTGGGTGGCTTCCGGAGACAGGCTGTCGAACGGCAATGGAGAGCCGCCTCCGGAGTGCAGCCACCCCACCGTGTCCACCACGTCAGAGCGGAGCTGACCCACGAACGCCATGTTGTCGTCGCAGCTCAGCCACTGCTCCCGCGGCCCACAGGTCCACCCGGCGAAGCGAGTGCTCACATTCCCCGACCTCAACGGCGAACCTGTTCTTGTCTCCCAGAAGTACGGTCACGTCGGGACCCTGACAGGCTCCGTGATCATTCGCAAGGAAGCTGATGTCGTGCCCATCCCTTCAAAGGAACGAACCGCACCCAACCCCGATTTTCCGGCTCTTCTGCTGGACCTGTGGGTGTGATCATGCGGGTTGGCGGCGGGGCAGGGTGGGTCTGTTGCCGCCGAGGCAGAGTATGACGAGCGCGATG
>NZ_JBGCCS010000062.1:0-24975 GCF_041262645.1 Streptacidiphilus sp. EB129 | reverse complement strand
TCAGCCCCGTCGCCTACGAGCAGCGCCAATCAGCTACCCTGACACTCGCCGCATAACCACACAAACCCGTGTCCACCATCCGGGGTGAAGCCCCATGCTCATCAGCATGGACCTTCACAGGTCGGGATACCACCGGATTCCGTTACCAGTCAGATGCCGGGTGACCAAGCTGCGCGGCCGGTGGGATCGGGCTTGAGCCATGCCTCGATCTCGTCTGCCGCGGTGGTACTAGTGCCCCGGCTGCTGAGCACCTTTGATGCGATGAAGGCGGTGGCGTACAGCGACGTGATCCTGACGCTGTCGATGATCGAACCGTTGGTCGGTGCGGCGGCGATGCGGATGAATGCGCCGCTGGGTGGCTCGAAGTAGCTGTCAAGCAGTGGCTTGGTGGTGTGGCCGCCGATGGTCGAGAGCAGCCGGTAGATGAGGTAGATGGGTGTGAAGCTCTCGCGGCCGAAGCCGAGTCGCGAGGCGTTCTTCGTCAGCCAGTCGACGATCTCGGAGACGGACAGGTCTTGCGGCTTCTGGTCCCCGAAGCCTGCGAGCACGTCGCTCAGGTCGATGTTCGTCGTCTTGAGCTGGGGCACGTAGGGGACGCCTGTCAGCGCCTTGGGCGGATCTTCCGGGTTGCGGGAGTTCCACGAGCTGATCCGGTCGTTGTTCTCCGTGATCTTCCGGCCGCGCCGGCGGGCCGCCTTCTTCATCGTCCGCAGCCGCTCGTCGAAGCTGTTCACCTCCTGCTCGAAGGTCTCCAGGTTCCGCCGGGCGTCCCGCGCGATGCGCATCACCGCCTCGTACTGGCCGAAGTGGATGTATAGCGCGACAAGCCATGCCTCTACATGGGCCCGCCCCAAGAGCCGCACGGAAAGTTCCTGCTTCCCCTGGGCGGCGACCTCCATCTCCCTGAGGAGCTGGCAGCAGTGCCGAAGGGCGGCAGCGTTGTAGCACAACCACTGGTGCCGCTCGCTGCCGGAATCGAGCAGCGCCCAGCGATCATCGGCGAACGCCAAGTCCACCTCGTCAAGAAGGCGCGCGATACCGTCCGAGAGCTGCCCCGCCGACGGTTCGCTCGTCCTGTTCGGCCGCTGCTCCGATGTATGTTCCATACAGGCAAAGCTAGTTGAACTGGTACGGGCGTTGCGCCCGATTCTCCTGGTTTGGGTGTAGGTGGATGTGACAGGCTCCAGCCATGAGGCTAAAGCCGGGGATTACGCTGGCGTACGCGGATGACATGCTGCGCCGTTGCGAGACTGAGTGGAGCAATGCGCGCGGCGCCCAGGACTACTTCGCGGCATACACCGTGGCGGTGCACAACACCGGCCCGATGCTGCGACGGATTTTCGCTGAGCCCGATCTGGCAGCGGGCATGTATACCCCCGCCTACTGGAATCTGCTTCAGATCGGCGACCGCCGTACGGCTGTGTCCTTCACTAACGATCCAGACATTGCCCGGGGTTGGGCGAACGCGCTCCGAGCGCAGAACAGTGCGCTGGCCGGCGAGATCGAGGTCCAGGTCCATGCCCTGGAGCTGGCACGTAGCCAGTTCGACGCACTCAAGGAGCTGGCCTCTCGCCCTGGTCTGCCCATTGTGTACGACACCAACATGCTTAATCACTGGCAGCAGCCAGGCGACATCCGCTGGCGGGAGCTGTTTAGGGAGCGCGGCGAGGTCGTCCCTCTTGCGCGACTGGTTGTGCCACTTCGAGTGATCGACGAATTGGACCGGCAGAAGTATGGATCTGGCGATCTGGCCAAGAAGGCTGCCACGGCCATCCGGTACCTTGACCGCGTCCTTGCCGACAGCCCGGCTGGCGAGCCGGTGGAACTGCGAACGGGCGAGTCAACGCTTGAGGTGTGGCTCGACACCGACGACCGGAGCAGCGATGTCGACCTGGCGATTCTTCGATGCGCCGCCGACCTCGCCAACCTCCACCCGGGTACAGGTGCCAGGGTGCTGACCGACGATGTAGGGATGCGACTTCGCGCGGGGCAATTGAATCTTCCTGTGGTTCGCCTGCCCGCCGCCTACCGCAAGAAGGGCACGGCCATGGACTAGAGCGGTAGGAGCGCTGCGACGTCTGCCCCCGTTCCCCCGATTCGGGGACACCCCGTGCGGTCAGAGGGATGATGGATGCCATCGCGAGGCGATGAGCCCTGGCCTCGTGCCGCGAAGAGTTGGGAGCCCAGGCCAGATGGTCCACGATGCCGCATATCACTGGCCTCCGGAGCTCATGGCACTGCTGACCGACACTATCCCCCTGCTCTGCCGGAGCAAGGACGACGTCATCAACTTCCTGCGCGGTGCAGGAACCAGCCAGGCTCTGCTCGTCCGCTTTCGTGAGCAACTCGCGGTCGATCGTGGGGCTGTGAGCAAGTACAAGATCACGCGCGATGTCATCGGCCAGCTCAACGAGCAAGGCGACCGAGGACTTGGCGTGCGCAGAGCGCTGCTGCGTAGAGTCACTGAGTTCGACGACTTCTCCACCTGCTGGCCCGACGACCAGCTCAAGGCCCGCGGTCTCGTCGCGCAGATCCGCGACATCGTCGGCGTGAAGGACTCCTTCACGCGCATGCAGCAGGAGCGCGATCGAGAGCGCGAAGCCCACGTAGCCGCCCGCCGAGCCGCCGAAGACAAGCGGCGACGCCGCAACGTACTCTATGCGGAGCTGCGGGCACAGATCTCCAACCTCTTCGGCATGGAGGACACGCACAAGCGTGGCCTGGAACTGGAAAGTCTCCTCAACCGCGTCTTCTCCCTGGACGGAATTGGCATCAGGGAGTCGTTCACGCTGCGTCTGGAAGACGGCGAGGCAGCTGAGCAGATTGACGGTGTGGTCGAACTGGACGGCCAGATCTACCTAGTTGAAGTGAAATGGTGGGCCAAGCCGCTGGACATCAATCCGGTCAGCCGCCACCTGGTTCGGGTCATCAACCGCGCCGGCGTCAACGGCCTCATGATCTCGGCGTCCGGATACAGCTCGCCTGCCGTGCAGGAATGTGAACGCTTCCTCGTTCACCGGGTCATGGTCCTCGGCGAACTTCGCGAGCTAGTGCTGCTCCTGGAGCGGGAGGCCAGCCTTGGTGACTGGCTACGTCAGAAGACCCAGATGGCGAAGCTTGACCGGCGCCCCTACGCAGTCCTCGATGTCGACTTTTAGGAGGCCACCCGTCACTTTGCGTTGAGTCTGAGCTAGACGGGATGCCACGAGGCATTTCTGCGCCTCCAGCAGGGTTCCACGGTGTTTTCAGCCCATGTGGGGGCTGCCGCTGTCGGATCGCGGCAGCCCCCGCGCTGTTCGGACCTTTGACCGTAAGCAAGCAAGCGATCACGGCCTCCACCAACGCCAAGCAGAAAGGAGAAGACGATGGCGAACCCCGAGGAAGCCAGCCGAGAGTTCTCAGAAGAAATCAAGAGGGAAATCGCTGTCTGCCGACAGCCGCTTCGTGATTTCGCTAGCAATAATGAAGACAGACAAGGATTTGCCCGAAGCCCAAGGCTCAGCCGTCGGTACGAGATTTCCTCTGAGCAGATGCCGGTTCCACTATTGATCTCCATGGCCATAAAACTGCTTCTCGGTTGCGAGAATTTGGGCCGCACGGAGAAGCTGACCTGGGAGTACCCGTTCCTCTTTCGAGGAGTTCAGTGCAGTATCTCCTTCGAGAAGTTTGGCCTGCGCCTATATGTTGAGGAGCGTCCTGAGGGAAGGGAAGTTGACGAAGCCGGAGTTCTAGAGATCCAGAAGAAGCTCTCAGCAGCTTCTCGCATGATGGAGAAGAACTTGCTCTCCCTCTTGTGCAAGGAGGCAGTAACAGCCGGAAAAGTGACCATTCCCAACTTGTACTACAAGCTTCGGCATATGTATGAATACTTCAGAAACCTTGCTGAAGCTGCGTATGCAGGCGAAGGCGCTCTGGCCCAGCGCGCGGAAGAAAGTGGGAAAGGTACGCTGCTGGCCGGCTCGCTTACTAAATTTATGGCGATTCGCCGAGAAGGTCTCTATGCAACGCTTGCGATGGTCAATTCATACTTCAGCCTCCTCGAACACCTCCTAGTTCTCTCGTTGCCGTCAACTGACTTTGACCCTTCCAAAGAGTCTTTCGCGGACTTTATTGGACTTCGACTGTTTGATAAGTACGATCGCGCTCTCCGCGGCACCAATGCCGTCAAAGTTCAGCAACTTCGTGCGAAGCTGCTGAAGATTGCCGAAACATGGCGCAATCCATACAGTCACGGCGGCTTCGACAAGATGCACCATGCGCTGGGATTTCAGCTAGAGGGCGTAGGAGTTCTGCCGATAGGACTGTCTGCCATTGGCAGACATCCAGAGTTTCACGTATTTCCCGAGAAAGACCAGGGCTTTGATGAGTTGTGCAGCATTTTCGATGAAATCGATGAATTCTTGACTTTGGGTCCACTGTCGGCTTCGATGAAGTGGATCGAGGCGGGCCTTGATGTGCCGTTGGATTCGAATTCATTGAGCTATTTTCGCTGCGCCGCCAGTGCCTCGCCTGACGAGCTTGAATCTTATATCACGACTATGTCGGAACAGGTTGATCTTATGGCGAACATGGATTTCTGAGGTTGAATGTGGAGCTGACCGAAGCCGACGAAGCCGAGCGCACCCGCCTGGCTATTCACGCGGCGGAACGGTAACGAAGGCTTATCGCGGCACGGGCCTTTTTCAGCGACCCAGCCACTCGATGAACGTAACGGCGCAGGGTGAAGGCAGGGTCTTCGTGTCCTAGAAGATCGGCAAGGGTGTAGATGTCCACGCCGGCACTCAGTGCCTCGGAAGCGAAAAGATGCCTCAGGGAGTGCATCATTTTGTCGCGGCACTGCTCCCAAAGTCTTCCGCGACCGACGGGCTTGTCATTCAAAGCCTCGATAAGGCCGATGCTTTCGAGTGCCGCCTTCCACATGTAGTTGAAGTAGTTTTTATTAACAGGCTTGTGCTCCCTTGAAGTAAACATAAGCCGCACAGTGACCGGCGGCCCATTGCGCTCGATCCAAGGTAGCGTGATCTCGACGGGTGGGAACTGGCGGACATGCTCGGCCAGAATGAAGGAGAGCGTGTCGTCGAGTGGGACCTTTCGATCCTTCGGGTCGTCATCGCTTCCTCCCTTGGGTGGAGCGAAGACCATGACTCCTCTATCGAATGCGATCTGGCGTTTAATATGCACGAACTTTTCGGCAGCCAGCCAATTAATGTCGTCTGGGCTGAAGCCGAAAACCTCGCCTTGCCGCATGCCGAGTCCGCGCCCGCAGTCCACGGTTGCCTGGTAGCGACCCGGGAGGTTCTGCTTGATTCCCTCAGAGTCCTCCCAGTCCACCGTTAGATCTTTCGGGGGTTTCTTCTGCCGTCGCGGCTTGACTCGCTTGACGGTGCGGGAATCGCAGGGATTTCTGCGAATCAGCTCGTCATCGACGGCCATGTCGAGAATCGACTTTAGGTGGGTGTAAATGAGCCCCACATAGGTCTCGTCAAGAGTAGAGCTTAGGCGTTTGATCCAGGCCGATACGCGAGACGGGGTAATTTGTGCGAGTTGGAGTTCTCCGATTGGGCCTATAATGTGCGTCCTGACTCGCGCTATGTACTGCGGCTCCGTTCTTGGGTTCTTGAACACCTGGTCGGCGAGCCATTGCTCCGCGAGGGCCTTGAGGAGCGTTTCCCCCTTTTCCTTGGCGATGTAGCTGCCGTCGTCAACGGAGGCGGCAATTTTGTTGAGGTGCTTCCTCGCATCCTCCTGTCTGTCGAAGCTCTCGCTTTGTTGCTCGCCCTCGGGGTCGCGCCAGCGGGCAAGCCACCTTTTGCCACGCCCGTGGTCCTTCGAAGGCACCTTTTTGTGCTCGCGGCACTTTGCCTCTCCAGCAGATGGACGTGACTTGTGCCAGCGGTCGTACGGTTCGGCCATGGTGAACTCCTAAGAGAAGCTGTGCGATTGCAAAAAAAGCCATGGGCATGCCAATGCAGCGGGCGAGGCGACAAGGGATTGCGCGTCGAAGAGCCGACTATGCGCCTTGACCCCGCGATTGCCGGCTTGCATAAGCTTTGGCGTCAGCGAACGGCAGATCGCGAGAGGGAGAAGTTGCTTGGGGGCGTCGCTCCGACATGGGGGGAGCGACGCGCTGGTTGACCTACGGCTGACTAGCCCGCTTCAGCAGGGCCATGACCTCATCGAGGCTTGCGCCGTCGTTGATCGCATTCTCGGCATCGGTAACTAGGCCCTGTAGCTGTGCAGTTGCTTGCGCAGCCATCTGGGCAGTCTGCTCGTTGAAACCCTGTAGAAGTTCCTTTGCTCGGTCCTGGAGCACCGATCGTGCATACTCTGCGCTCGTGTGCCCGGCGTTGGGGGCGGGCAGATTCTCGATTGCTGATCCGAAGTAGAGCCTCGAATCGCTCTCCGGAAGTGGCTTTTCCCCGCGCATCCATTGCAGCAGTGCGGTGTTGTCGCTGACGACCGTGGCTGGGGTCACCCTGACAGCTAGCTCAGCCTCCGCAGACTCAGGCAAGGCGAGCAGGTGAATGGGCGCAACGTCCAGAACGAAGGCGAGGCCCAGTAGCTCGTCCACGCTCACGTCGCGTTTGCGCTCGCCGTGCGCGTTCGGGCGGCCCGACTCGATGTTGTTGAGAACCGCATGGGTTAGCCCCGTGAGCCCATGCTCGGCACAGCGTTCGGCCAACTGCTTGGCCGACCAGCCACGGCGCGCACGAGCTTCCTTGATCCTTCGCGCGACGGCATCGCTGACCGACAGCTCGGTCGGTTCTGATTTGCTTGTCACGCGGGCCTCCATGTCTGTCTTATCGACCACCCTATGCGTACGGGGGCTGCTGTGCAATCGACAGAGGGCTCTTAGTGCATACCAATTCCTCTGTCGATGTGACAGAAGCCTCAGCGCCCGCCATCGTGGTTCGCCCCTTGGGTGCCAGGTGCCCGAATCGCCCGCCCTCCTTGGGCTGTAACTACCTTGTATGTCGAAGCAGTTGGTTTCTTGGGCCCACGGGGATTGCCTCGTCCGATCGGCATCTCCTCTGGCTACAACCCCTTGGCTATACATTGACTCTGTCTATATGACAGAAAATATTGCCACCTTGACAAAGATCCTCGAACGAGCCGAAGCTCTGGGCATGGGTCGTTTCGACATGGCAATCCGTCGAAACGACAGAAATCAACCAAGGGACTGTGCATGATCGACAGAGAACGTTTGTGGAGCCACAACGAGACCGCCGCCTACCTCGGCATCTCGGCGTCCACGCTTTACCAGCTCAACTGGAAGGGCCGCGGCCCGCGGAGCGCACGGATCGGGAAGTACCGCAGGTACAACCCAGCGGATGTTGTCAGCTGGGTTGAGGACCGCTCGGGTGCGACCGGGGCGGCCGAATGAAGCGGCGCCACGCTCCCGAGGCGCTTCCTCGGCACACCTGGTGGACGACGTCCCAGGCGGCTGACGTGCTCGGCATATCCCCTCACGACCTGCGCGAACTTGGGGTCATCGGCTGGGGTCCGCGCTTCGTCAGGGTCGGATGCAGCAGGAGGTACCGGCCGGCTGACGTTCGGGTGTGGGCGTCGCTCGGAATCCGCAGTGCGGCAGAGGTGCGGCGATGAAGGCGAGTTGGGCGGAGAGCCGGGTCTGCCAGCGGAGTAGCCGGCTGCCGCCCCGTGGGCCGCCGTTCGGTGACAGCACAGAGCAGACAGGCCGCCCGCACTTCCCGAGAGCAGGAACTCCGTGAACATCAACCCGATTGACCGCTACGCCAAGGAACCGCCCCGCGCCTGGGTTGGGCACATCTGGAACGCCACGTGGAGGGAGAAGTCCGGCCTCTACGCCCGCGGCAAGATCCTCGACGTGGCCCCCGGCCACGTACTCGTGCACTGGCTCGGCCCCGGCCGGCGTTCCCCGCAGTGGGTGAGCACGGACCAGGGGACGATCAGCCGATCGGCCGTCAAGGACTTCTTGGACGGCGCACCACCGACCCCGCTTGAGTAGGAACAGGCCGCCAACCCCTCAAGGGGTTGGCGGCCTGTTGTGCTGAGGCGGCACGCTGGGCAGCGGGTGCTGCTCGCGGGGCCTCATGGTCACCAGACCTCGATGCCGCCGCCCACCCAGCGAACCAGGTCGGGATCGGCCACGTCTGGGTCATCCAAGCCGGCACGCCGCAGGAATTCCTCTACATCGCCGCGTTGAAACGCGTACCCCATCAGCTCGTGTCGCACCTCGACCCGGCGCGCGCTGCGTTCGCCGAACGTAGGGTGCGGCTGCACGGGGTGAACAACCACCGGCGGGTCGGTCGGGGCGTCCTGCGTTCCTTGCTCGTCCACAGCATCAGCTTCACCCCCACTTCGCGCCTCCGCACGCCGGGCAGCGCGCCGCGGTAGGCGGTACGCCGCCGCTAGGCTGGCGCGTATGGGCAAGCACTCCCGGCCGGACCCGCGCCACGAGCCAGAACTGCCGGACGAAGTTGACCCGGCCGATGAAGCGCTGCTCTACCCCTACATCCGCCGCCGCAGACCTCCGCTTGGTGGACGGCGAGTTCACCACCCGATTAACGGCGGCGCTGGCCACGTCCGTCCCGACGAAGCCAGGCTGCTGCTTGAATGGGACGGCTTCGCCTACCAGCCGGGCGGCGTCGCGGTCAGCCTGGCGGACGCCCACCAGTGGGCATCGGAAGGCGTGTGAGTTCGACCCCGCGGCACCAGTCCACCCGCAGGATGGCCGCCTCTGGAGTTCCTGGCGCCGTACCTGCTCCCTGAGAACTCTCGGGACTAGTAGCAGGCTGAGTGGTTGCGCCGAGGAGTCGTACTGACGGTACAACAACACCCGTGTCACGGTCGGCGTCTGCACTCTGGACCACCGCGGTGCCGTCCGATCGGCGAGGACGTCCGGCGGGGGTGCGCTGGGCCGGCTACCGCAGGCCGACCGCGCGCAGCGCCGCCTCATCGCCCCTGTAGGGGTAGTTGTGGCCGTGCTCCAGACTGCGCTGGATCAGCTGCCCGCTCTCTTTGTCGGCGTGGAAGATCGACCAGCTGCTGCACGTTTCGCAGATCTCGCAAGTGAGGAACGGGCGGAGCGGGTGGAGATTCTGGTCGCGGTCAGCGAGGTAGAGGCTGCCGGCTTCGATCCGATCGGCGCCGTTGACGACCATGGTCGCGGTAGGCACGACGGGGTGGTCGCCCGTGAGTCGGCGGTAGCCGACCGTTTCGCTGGCACTCAGGCGGTCCCAGGTGGCCGAGGTGATGTGGAGCAGCGACCAGTCGGCGAGGAAGCGGGCGCGTTCGAACAGTAGCGCCAGGTCAGCGAAGGCTTCGGCGAGGGCGCTGGCGGAAGGCAGCGGCTCGTTGGCGCGGCCGTGGGCGTGGTTATTGCGCCGGACCGCGAGGCGGGCGGCAGCCTGCTCGGCGTCGGAGCCCTCGGCCAAGAGGGCGGCGAGTTCGTGGAGGGGGTGATCGGCGTCCAGGGCAGCGGTGCCGGTCGCGGCTTGCTGGAGAATCCGTGTCCAGTCGCCGAATCCTGGGCCGCCCGCCTGTGTGGCGATCTTGTTCTTCAGGCTCTTGAGCGCTTTGGAGCTCATGCCGGCTTCCTGCGCGAGGCTGGCCACGAGCAGCGCGCAGAAACCGAGTAGCGCTTCGGCGGCGTCGAGGACGGCCCGGTACGCGCGGTCCCGGTCGTCGGTGCTCATACGGGCCTCGGCCTCCCGCCAGCGCAGCGCCAGCGGGTAGGGCAAGCGGGTGCGGGCGATGTAGCCGGGGTCATCGAGCTGGGCGGCCGCGTCGGCCCTAAGGCGGATTAGCTGGCCGGCGGAAATGATCGAGCGGCGAGCCTGCACGGGGTCATCGCTGTCCCCGAAGACGTTGCCGGCGAGGCTTTCAGCCTCTTGATGCCAGTGCGCCATCTGGCTGCCAGCGGAGTCCAGCTCGCCGATCGCCGCCGAGAGCGCGTCGTCCCAGCCAGGGACACTGAGGCTGTGCAGAGCACGGGCCGGAATCCTGAATTCGCGCTTGATCGTCGGGCACAGCGCGCGGAGCTGGGGGCTGGAGCGCAGGAACGCCGTGATCAGCCGGAGATGACTGGGATCGATGGGGGCGACCGGGCGCAGGAGCAGCAGGGACTGGCCCGCTGCGACGGGGACACGGATCTGCCCGACGACACTCAGCCTGGGTCCGCGGTGCCCGAAGTGGCGTGCCATGAGAACATCGCCCGCCTGGACGAGATTCTCGGGCGGGGCCTCGGTAAGCCACTGGCCGTCGTCGAAGTCGGGGTCGCCGCCCTGGTCGGGATCAACGAGTAAGGGAGAGTCGAGGTCCCAGCTTCGCAGGAGGCGGACGTGGCTTTCCTCTCTCCGGCTTGCGATGAATTCCGGGAGTCTGATGATGCGCGGGACACGCACCTGGAACAGGTCGCCGAGCAGCGGGATGGACGCGGACGCCTGATTGCTGGTCACGTTCATTGTGGGACCCGGCACGTGCTCCCCCTCGCATGTGAAGTGCCGCAATCCTAGACCTGGCCGCAGCGCCGTTGTCCGCGTCAGTCGTCGTCACGCGACCGGGTGAGACACCACGACGCCCAGCGAGATCGGACACCGCCAGCGCAGTTACCTCGTCGGCTCTTCGCCCCGCGCAAAGTAGGCGAAGAACCGACGAGAAGGCGCAAAGTGCGATGAGAACCTACATCACTGCACGATGCGCCGGAAGGCCACTGCCTGCTGGTTCCAGTAGCCGTCATCGAACTTGGTGATCTCGATGTTCTCGCCAGTCCGGGGGGCGTCAATCACAAGATCATCCCCCAGGAACATGCCGACGTGACCGGGGTTCGTCGGCGTGCCGTCGCTGCCAGCGGTGAAGATCAAGTCGCCCGGCTTGAGGTCGGAGGCGTTGTAGACCGGCGTGCCGTCGTTGACCTGTGTGTAGGTGGTCCGGGTGATCGTGACGCCTGCGGCCTGGTAGGCCATCATCATCAGGCCGGAGCAGTCGTAGCTCGGGTCTCCTGTGCCGCCCCACTGGTACGGCAGGCCCAGCTTCGAGACGGCGAACTTGATGGCGGTCACCACGGCGACGGAAGTGCCGGTCGGCAGGGTGAACCCTTCCGGGAGGCTGACGGGATTGGTGATCGCTCCGCCGTTGCCGTCACCGTCGCCGCCGGAACAGTTCGTGGCTCCGCCGCTGGCTGTGGCGACCAGCTGGCGCGCCAGGGACTCCCACTTGGCGTAGGCGTCGGGATAGGCAGACTGCTGCACGTCCTGGGCTGCCTGGCCCACAGGCAGGTTCTGCCAGTTAGAGACTTGGACGAGGCGGCTGTAGAACGCCTTGCTCGCGTACACCGGGTCCATCAGCTGTGATGGCGACCCCCACCCCTGGCTGGGCCGCTGCTGGAAGAGTCCGATGGAGTCGAGGTCGCCGCTCGGCAGATTGACGAGGCTGCTCTCCTGCATGGCGGTGGCGATGGCGATCACCGCGGCCTGCTGGGGAAGGTTCAGGTCGGCGGAGACCTGGTAGATGATCTGGGCGTTGCTGACCTGCTCGCTGGTCAGGTTGACGCCGCCGGCCGCGGGCGATCCCACTGTGACCGGTGTCGAGCAGTTGCTCGTGCCGGCCACGGCGGCAGGGGTCACCGCTGTCGCCCCACCCGCGGCGAGCGCGATCGTCATCACCAACACGATCGGCGTTGCGATCCCGGCCCCGATGCCGAGCGCAGCCTTGTTCATGAGCCCCCTTCACAGCCAGGCCACGCACGCCCACCGCCTCGGTGGAGTGGCGCAGCCTGATTCACCACAGCTAAGGCGTGGGGCAGTAAAGATAGGCAGGATGCGAACAGAGAAGTCAACTGAAGTTTCTCGAAATGTGGACTTCCATGCGCTGGTGTTCAGTAGCGGGGGATTGAAATGGAGCCCAATGTCCGTATTGCACTACCGGCGATAGTGGCGCTGCGTGGCCGGAGGCCAGTGATAGCGGGCGGCGGGGCGGGGCGATAACGATCTGAAAACAGACGAGCCCCCCAGATGGGGGGCTCTACGTATTCCTCGACAAAAACATTCAAACGGACATAGTAGGCAAGTTGGACTCTATGCGGACTGCTCTGGCTCGTCCTCGTCGCCGTAGAGACCTTCGATCCTGCGAAGGGACCGCGCCAAGTCGAGCAGGGCGGCGCTGCTGGCGGGCGAGAGGCCGTCGGCTTGGCGGGCAAGCTCGCGTATCGAGGGCTTCTGGAGCGCCTGGGCCAAGTGCAGTTCGGCGCGTGAGGGTGCCTCCTGTCTGGCCTCGTTGAAGAAGTCCAGGCGCACGTTGAACAGGGCGGCAATGGCCGTGATCCGGCTCAAGGTCGGGTCCGTGCGCTTCCCGGTCCTCAGTTGCCAGAGGTAGGTGGGCGAGATGACCGAGCGGCCGGCGCGGTCGTTCATGCGCTTCGCTGCTTCGGGGTTGGTGTACGGCTTCTGGTCCCTCGGGTGCACGTTGCTGAACAGATGGTTGAGCTTCGCGGCAAGAAATCCGTGCTCGCTGCCGTCTTCGCGCAAGTCTTCCTGGTCCTCTGTGGTCATGGTCGGCGTTCTTCTCCCCTCGATCGCCATCGGGACATCGTTGCGCACAGTGATGGCCACCCGCCATGGACTACGCTTTGTATAGATGTGACCTCGATCACATGAATTCCAGTTGACGGCACATCTTTATTTCTGACTATTGTTTGTCCACAGCTCATTAGCCAGAGTGAACACGCCAGTCGGGCGCACTGTGGGACGAACGGGCTTTCCTGTCAGCAAGATCACGGCGCGGGGGTGGCCGACCGGACCGGCGTGGGCCGATCCGGGGCGGTTCTACCGATCCGCTGCGTTTGGAGCCCACATGTCTCTTCCTCTGCACGTCGCGCACGCTGCGCACACCCTGCTGGCCGGAGCGGTCAGCAACCCGGCCCCGGCCGACCCGACCAACGGGAGCAAGGGCACTAACCTGCTGCTCAGCTACGCGAAGTGGGGCAGCCTGATCGCCTGTGCCGTGGCGGCCGTGGTCTCCGGCGGCCTCATGGGCATAGGTCACCTCAGCAACCGGCCCGACTCGGCTGACAAGGGCAAGAGGGCGCTGATCTGGTCGCTCGGCGGCGTCATCGTCACCGCGTGCGCCATCCCCATGATCAACACCGTCTTCGGCGCTTCGGCGTAACCGGCAGGGACTCCACCGTGGCTAACCCGTTCCTTGCGCCCAAGCGGCGACGGATCTTCCCGCGTCTGCTGGCGGCCGTCGTGGCGCTCCTGGCCGCCGTAGCGGTGGGCGTCGCGGTCGAGTCCCAACTCGGCCCCCGCGCCCCGAAGACATACACCCCGCCAGCGGCGATCCCGCTCCCCGGCGCATCGACCTCGCAGAGCCCGACGCCGACTCCGTTGCCCAGCGCATCGGCCGCCCTCACCGGCGCCCTGCAACTTGTGGAGGGGACCGAGTTGGTCAACGGAGTCAGGCTGGGCTACCCGCACTCCACCGTGGGCGCGGTGTCGGCGAGCGTGGAGTACATGCGGCAGATCGGCTCCACCCTCGACCCCGACCGGGCCGCCGCCGTGGGCCGCCTGGTCGCCGACGCATCCTGGTCCGACGCCCCGCAGCAGCTGGCGCAGGGGCCGACCGCCACCCGCAAGCAGCTCGGCCTCCCCACCAGTGGGCAGGTCCCGGCCAGCGCCTCCGTCGTGCTGGCCCCGGTCGAGTACCAGGTCCGATCCACAACCGCGGACGACGCCACGGTGCTGCTCCTGGCGACCTACACCACGAGCTCGCCGGGCCAGGGCATCTCCACGCGCATGGGGGTGTACCCCCTCGACATGCACTGGTCCGCCGGTGACTGGCACGTCCTCGCCCCGAGCGACAACACGAACTACAGCAACCTGACCGCCCAGCCGGACTCCCCGGATGCCTCGGCGAAGGGCTGGCAGGAGCTCAAGCACTGATGAACCACCGAACCACCACCGCGGGGGTATGAGAGATGTCCTGCATCACCGACCCCATCAGCTGCGTCGCCGGCCCGATCGTCGGCGACGGCGTGGACAGCATCGTCTCCAGTGCCTGGGACAGCATCTGTAAGAGCTTCGCGGACGCCGCAACCTCCGTGCTGACCAGCTTCGCCAAGGCGTTCGTGGCGATCCCGAACGTGGACCTCACCTCCACCGGACTGCGCAACGTCTACGCCATCTCGCTGGGCCTGGCCAGCTTCGTCGCGGTCCTCCTGCTGCTCGGCCAGGTGATCCGCACCGCCGTCACGCACGACGGCTCCGCCCTGGCGACCGGCATCGTCGGAGTCGGCAAGGCCGCGCTCGCCTTCATGCTCACCCTGTCCATCGCCTCCACCTGCCTGCTCGCCAGCGACGAGCTCACGAAGTGGATCGTGGACAACAGCCTCGGCGGAACACAGGCATTCAGCGACAAGATCGCAAAGCTCGTCGCCTGGGACCCCCAGACCAGCGGCAGCCTGCTCCTGATCTTCGGCATCCTCGGCATCCTGCTGACCGTCGTGCTCTGGTTCGAGATGCTGCTCCGCAACGCCGCCATCGCCGTGCTGATCGCCACCTCGCCGATCTCGGCCGCGGGCATGATCTCCGAAGGCACCAAGGGGTGGTGGTCCAAGCTGGTCACCTCCACCGTGCAGCTGATCATCCTCAAGCCCATCGTGGCCCTGGTCTTCGCGCTCGGCTTCAACCTCGCAGGCGACTCCCAGGACCTGGAGACCACCCTCGCCGGGATGCTCGTGCTGCTGCTCGCCGCGCTCGCCTGGCCCTCCATCGCTCGGTTCTTCTCCTTCGCCAACATCCAGGCCGGTGGCGGGGCTGGCCTCGGCGCCCTGCTCGGCTTCGCGGGAGGCCGCCTCAGCGCCCAAGGCGCTGGTGGCCCCTCCGGCGTTTCGCCGGAGGAGTTCGGCTCCTCCGCCGCAGACCGCACCATGAGCAGCTTCGCCAGCAAGGGCGGCGGCCAGGTCGCCGGTGCGGTATCGGGTGGTGGGCAGGCAGCTGGTGCTGCTTCCGGCGCAAGCGGCGCTGCTGCCGCAGCCGGCCCCGCCGGGCTGATCGCCGCGGCAGGCGTCCGCCTGGCCCAGCAAGCGGTCAACTCGCTTGCAGGCGGCATGGACAAGATGGCCGGTCACGCCGGAATGCAGGCCGCTCCCGGAGCCCAGCCGGCGGGCTACGTCTCCCGGTACGGCAACCAGGCACCCCTGCCTAGCACCAGCGGCGGCGGCGACGGCTCCGCCACGCAGGGACCGACCGGCGGAACACCGCCCCAGCCGCCCGCGGAGGCACCTGGTCAGGAGAACCAGCAGGCCCGCACCGAGGGCACCCCGGAACTGCCGGTCACCGGAACAGCGCAACCAGACGCTGTGGGGAGTGAGTCGGCGGCACCGTCCGACCCGCCCACCATCGAGATGCCGGTCGTCCCCTCCGACGTGGAATCGACATCCGGCCCCAGTCCCGCCGAACCGCAGGACGCACAGCCTCCTGCACCAGCCGCGAACTCAGGCTCCACCTCGGGAGGGTCGGCACCAGCCGGGGCATCGCCCGCGACCTCCCCGGTGACACCACCGCCCGCGCCCGGAGCACCCCCGGCTGGCCCCAGTCCCAGCAGCACCGCTCCGCCACCTGGCCCGAGGCCCAGCGGACCTGACACCAACTCACCCAAGGAAGGAGGAACGAAGTGAGCGACACCCAGAGCACATCGACCTCGCGCACGTACTTCGGCTGGCAGCAGGAGAAGGTGGCGTTCATGTTCGGCATGTCCGCCCAACGCGCGGCCATGCTCGGCGGCGGCGTCCTCCTTGCCATCTGGCCACTCGCGGCATCTCGACTTCAAGCCGGGCTCGTGACCTGGCCCCTTTCCCTCCTCCTGGTCGCTCTGGCCTACGTCCGGATCGCCGGACGCACCGTAGATGAATGGGCGGTCGCCTACGTGAGTTTCAGCTTGCTCCGCAACCGGCAGCAGAATCGTTTCCTCTCCGGCCCGTTCAACCCCGCCACCAAGGCCGGGGGCGACGCCAGCCCGACCATGGACCTGCCGGGCATCCTCGCCCCGCTCACCATCCTCGAAGCCGACACCGGCAACGGCCAGACCATGGCCGTGATCCACAACCGGGCCGACCGCACGTTCAGCGCGGTTGCCCGCATCCGCTTCCCCGGCATCGGTCTGGTGGACTCCAGCCGCCGCGACCAGCGCGTGGCAGGCTGGGGGCAACTGCTCTCCGGCCTGTGCTCCGAGGGCAGTCCGATCATCCGCGTCCAGGCCCTCCAACGGCTGGTGCCCGAGTCCGGGGCCGCGCTGCACCGTTGGCACGAGGACCACCTCGCTGACACCGCCCCGGCCGCAGCAGTCGAGATCACCTCGTCACTGCTGGGCACCGCCACCCTGGCCACCTCCCAGCGCGAGGCGTACCTCGTGTTCACGATGGACTCCGCCCGCGCAGCCGGCCCGATCAAGAACGCGGGCGGCGGCACCGTCGGCGCTGCCGCCGTCCTCGTCCGCCACCTGCGGGCGCTGACCACCTCTATCGGCTCCGCCGACCTCCAGGTGGAGGGCTGGCTCGCCCCCCGCGACCTTGCCGAGGTGCTGCGTACCGCCTTCGACCCGCACAGCGCGCGGATGCTCGCCGAACGCCGGGCCAAGGCCAACGCGGCGGCGGTCCGCGGACTGGAGCCGACCGCCGAGCCTGGCGTCTCCGTCGGCGTCGCCGGTCCGGTCGCCGCTGAGAGCGCCCGCGCCTACTACTCCCACGACGGTGCGCAGTCGGTGACCTACTGGGTCGCCGAGTGGCCCCGAAACAAGGTCTACTCGACGGCGCTGGCTCCGCTGCTCGGGGAGGGCGAGCACCGCCGCGCGTTCTCGCTCCACGTCGAACCCCTGACGCCCCGCGCCGCCGAGCGCGAGGTCATGCGGGAGCGCACGGCCCGGCACGTGGCCGTCAGCATGCGCCACAAGAGCGGCCAGATCGTTCCCGAGCACGAAAAGGCGGCGCTGCACCGCGCCGAGGCACAGGACGCCGAACGGGCAGCCGGCCACGGGCTGGTGCGGTTCAGCGCCTACGTCACCGTCACCGTCACCGACCCGGCCGACCTCGAAGACGCCTGCTCGGCGCTTGAGGCCGACGCCTCCGGCGCCCGCATCGAACTCCAGCGCCTGTGGTTCGCCCAGGACGTCGGCTTCGCCTGCGGTGCCCTGCCGGTCGGCATGGGCCTGCCGAAGAAGCGGTGGTGACCATGAGCATCCTCACCCGCAAGAAGGCCGCAGACCTCCCTGCCTTCGACCTCGGCCAGGTCCTCGGCACCCCCGCAGCGCCAACTGCCGCACCGGACACCACGAAGCGGGCCAAGGAACGGCGGCAGCCGGTCGCGCCGCGGCGCGGATGGGCTCGCCCCTACGGAGGCCGTGCCCCGGTCATGCCCGCCGTTCCGGTGTTCCGCGGCAGCACCGGCCAGGTCCAGGGGCTCTACCCCTGGCTGTACGGTGCGTCGATTCCGCCGGTGGGCGTCTACATGGGTGTTGACTGCCTGGCCGGCGGCGCGTTCTCCTGCCATCCGATCGAGTGGCTGCACCGTGGACTGATCACCAACCCCAACATCCTGGTGACCGGAGTCCCCGGCGCGGGCAAGTCCGCGACCCTCAAGGCGCTGTCCACGCGCCTGGCCGCGTACGGCGTGCGCACCTTCGTCCTCGGCGACATCAAGAACGAGTACGCCCCGCTGGCACGGGCCTTCGGTGTCTCCCCGGTGGAGCTCGGCCCCGGCCTCCGCGCCCGTTTGAACCCGCTGGATGCCGGCCCCCTCGGTGCCAACCTGCCCACGGACAAGGAGGAGCTGCGCGAGCGCCTGGACGAAATCCACCGCCGCCGCATCACCCTGCTCTCGTCGCTGCTGGTCATGCGCCTGGGGCGGGACCTCACCCCCACCGAGGAGGCCGCGCTCAGCCTCGCCATCCAGCACGCCTCCGGCCAGGCGGTGGGAAACAGCGAGCTGGTGGACCCCACCATCCCCGACGTGTGGGCGCTGCTGCGCGACCCGCTGCCGGAAATGGCGGAGGAGCTGCGCGTCCGCGACGCCAACGTGAGCGAACTGCGCGAGATGATCCGGCCAGCAGCAGACGCCCTGGGCAACATGGTCCGCGGCAGCCTGAGCGGCCTGTTCGACCGGCCCACCACCGTCCGCCCCGACTTCAACGCGCCGATCCAGACGGTGGACCTCAGCCGCATCGACGGCCGCGGTGACGAAACCGTGGCGATGACCCTGGCCTGCGTCAGTAGCTGGGGCCAGGCAGCCATCGACGAGCCCGGTGGCCCGGTCCGCCTGGTCGTCCGCGACGAGCTCTGGCGGGCGATGCGCGTCCCGGCGATGATCCGCAAGGTGGACTCGGACCTCCGACTCTCCCGCGCTCAGGGGACGATCCAGGTCCTCAGCACCCACCGTCTCGCCGACTTCGAGGCCGTCGGCGCGCAGGGCAGCGAAGAGGTCAGCATCGCCAAGAACCTCATCGCCAGCTGCGACGTCCGGATCTGCCTGCGCCAGGACACCGCCCCCCTGGCCATGACCCGCGACGCCATCGGACTGACCGACACCGAGTGCGCGCACATCGCCTCCTGGAGTGGCGAGCAGATCGGCCGCGCCATCTGGAAGATCGGCCGGACCTCCAGCCACGTCGTGCAGACGGTGCTCAGTCCGCTGGAGCGTCAGCTGTACTACACCAACGAGCGCATGGCCGTCTGATGGCAGCTTCCACCAGCAACAGCACGGTCGCCCGGCGCCCGATCCTGGACGGCCCGGCGGATTACCTCATCGTGGTCCTGGTCGTCGTGGTGGTCGCCGTGACGATGGGTACGTGGGCCACCGGCCAGCTCGCCGGGCTGCTGACACACGCGGCTTGGCCGCCGGTCAGCTTCGGCTCGGCCTTCGCCATCGCGCGGCAGCTGCCGCACCACCTGGACGACCCCAAGCAGGCGTGGCCGGTCGCAGCACGGGGTGACCTGCCCGGACAGGTCGGGTTCGCCGTCTCCGCGGTCCTGGTGCTGACGCTGATGGCGACGGCCGCCGCCTGGGTGATCAGGAACAGCCGCCGGAGCAGGTCGGTGCGCGGATTCGCCTCTCACAACCAGCTGGCCCGAACGCTCTCCGCGAAGGCCGTCGTGCGGCGAGGCCCGACCGTGCGGCCCTCCCTCCGCGGTACCAAGATGAAGGTCTCCGACGTCGCGGTGGGCCTGGGGCGGACGTTGGCCGGCCTGGCGCTGTGGGCGATCGTGGAGAGCAGCGTCCTGGTGCTCGCGGCACCGCGCCAGGGCAAGACCAGCCAGATCATCATCCCCTGGCTGCACGCCTGGATGGGGCCGGCGCTCGTCACCAGCCTCCGTGGCGACGTCCTGGACGCCACCGCTCTGAGCCGCTGGGCTGCCGGTCCGGTAGCGGTCATGGTGCCCACGGGAATGGTGGACTGGCCGGACATCGCCCAGTGGTCCCCGACCTCCGGTTGCGAGGACTTCGGCAAGGCCATGCAGCGGGCCGACCTCATGGTGCAGATCGGGAAGTCCGAGACGTCCGACAGCAGCGGAGCAGGCTTTTTCGGAGCCACCGCGACCAGCCTCCTCGCTGGCTGGCTCCACACGGCGGCCCTCACCGGCCGCACGATGGACGACGTCCTGACCTGGGGCTTTAATCCCAGCATCGAGGAACCCATCAAGCTACTGGCCAACTCGGACCAGGCCGAGCACGGGGTTGCCGCCATGATGGACAGCCTCTACCGGAACCCCGGCGATACCCGCGCGAACCTGTTCGCAACGGTCCAAACCAGCTTGACGCCGCTGTTCGCGCCGATGGCCCGCGCCACCTTCGCCCCGGCCGCCGGCCAGGGACTGGATATCGAGGCGTTCCTCAAGGACAACGGCACCCTCTACCTGCTCGTGGGTGAGCAGGAGTCGCGGTCGCTGGCACCGCTCATCACCGCCTTCATCGACGAGTTCACTGAGACTGCGAAGCGGCTCGCCGACCGCTCACCCGGCGGTCGCCTCGACCCGCCGCTCGGCATGATCCTCGATGAGGTGGCGAACGTGTCGCCGCTTCCGCATCTCCCTGAACTGCTCTCCTTCGCAGGCGGCTCCGGCATCTTCATCACCGCCATCGCCCAGAACATGGCCCAGCTCCGCAAGCGCTGGGGCCAGGAAGGCGCGGACATGATCTGGGGAGCCTCCACCGTGAAGATCGCCCTCGGCGGCCTAGCCGGTAAGGAGCTGGAGGACTTCAGCCAGCTCGCCGGTATCTACCGCGAGGCGCTGACGACATACCAGTCCGGCAGCCACGGCACGACCATGCAGACCACGCTCCAGGACCGGAAGACGGTTACCGCCGACGAGATCCGAACCCTCAACGAGGAGCGGCGCGAAGCGCTGATCATCCACGCCACGACCCCAGCGACGAAGGTCGTCATGCAGCGCCACTACGAAGGCAAGGACGCTGCCGATTTCACCAAGTCCGTCGAGTGGGCCAGGGCCTATCGCCAGCAGGCGGCAGCTGAGGAGGCCGCAGCATGACCGATACCGACTACCAGCCCATCGGCCGGATCAAGGGGCACCCCCGAGTCCGCCGCCCCAAGCTGCCCCGCACCCGCACCCAGCCGTCGGCCGGTCGCGGCAAGATCGCAGCCGGCGGCCTGGTCGAGTGGCACGACATGAGCCCCAGCGAGCGGGCCGCCAACTGGGCCAAGCTGTGCAACTGGGTGACCTGGCTCTACGACCGCTACGAGCTCTCCGTCGAGTCCCGCCTCCCCGAGTGCTGGACGGAACACCCCGGCATGATCGAGGAGCTGTGGGCGCTCATGGTGTGGCGCTTCGAGATATACGGCTCCGAGCTGCCTGCCGGGCAGGCAGCGAGGTACTGGCACACCGAACTGCGCGTGGTCACGGCCAACGCTGCCAGCTACTACGCATCCAACTGCCGTACCGGGCATCGCAAGGAGTACGCCAAGGCAGCGGACGACAAGGACCTACAGAAGAGGTGGAACGAAGCCGACCCGGCCCTCGGCATCCCGAAGGAGATGCTGCCCACCGAGAACGCCGCACTGGCAGGGGCACCCGGCACGATGCCCGCCGAAGCGATGCGGGTAGCGCTCGCCTCCGGGGCGGCCAGCGTGCTCAGCCCCGCCATCCCCGAGTACGCGCGATACGACGCGGCCTGGTGGCTGGACGCCGGAGAGGACACCTGGGTTCTGGTGACGGACGCCGCCTTCGCGGAGAAGCTGGACGCTTCCGCAGCGGCAATGGAGGCAGCGACCGCAGCAACTCAGCGCCGCAAGGCGGCCCAAGGGCTGTCCGGGGACGCCCGAGCAGACCAAGATCGTGACGCAAGGAACTGACGATGACCCACCCCACCCCTTCCCTGAGCGAGCGGGCTGAGCAGGCTCTCGTCGCCTCGCTACTCCGAGACCCCACCTGGTTCGAGGGCTACCGCCGCGTTCTGACCTCGGACCGCTTCACCAAACCCACCTACGCCGCTATCGTCAACGGCCTCGCCGAACAGGTCACGCAGACTGGCGTCGGCCGAGAAGCTGACTTCTCCTCCAGGCTCGCGGAACGGCTCAACCTGCCCGGAGTCGATGCTGCCTACCTACGGGACCTGGCTGCGACCGGCCCTGACGCAGCTGACCTCCGGGTGTACGCCCGGATGGTGCAGGAGGCTTTCGTCCGCCGGCAGCTGGCTGCGCAGGCCGAGCGGATAGCCGCCAGTGCGGGGCCGGTACGTGGAGTCGATGACCACCTGGACCACCTGGATCGGTTGGCGAAGGCCGTTGCTCGGCTCGCACCCGCCGACGCCGAGGTGCGAGCCTCCGCAGCCGGTGCTGTCGCAGTGGAGGTTGCAGCGGCCCCCGTCATCGGCAGCCGACAGTGGCGCGAGGACCAGGTACTGGCGGACCTGCTCCAGCACGGAGAGCAAGTTGTAGAGGTCGAGGTCTGGCTGACGGCCGACACCTTCGAGGACGGTCCGCGGCGCGAAGTCTACGAGGCCATCGGCACCGTCTCCGATCAGGGCGAACCGATCACCGAGCTGACGGTCGCCTGGGAGCTGAGCCGGCAGTACAGCGCCGACGGAACCACGTACGACGCCACGATGGAGGGCTACCTCGCAAGCCTCCTGGCCACAGAGGTCGTCGTCGGCACAGCCGTCGAGATCGGCCGTGACCTGCTCGTGGACACGCTTCGAGCTGACCTGGCGGTGGATGCCGCGCGCGTCATCGCCGACGTGGAGCAGGGAGAGCAGGTCGGACCCGTCACGGGCACAGCAGCGGAAGGCCCCCGGGCGCGTGCTGCTGAGCAGACGCTCCAAGAGCAGCCCGTGCCCACGGCTGTGCAGCTGCCACCTGCACAGCCGACGGTCGAAGCCCAGCCCAAGATCCGGCCGTGAAGGGGAGCGCAAGCATGATCGACAGCACACTTCCTGCGGCCATCGCCTCACAGGGAAGGCCGCCATCCAGTACTAAGGTGATTAAGGCCACGGTAATGGCTGAGGCTCTGGTCTGCGGTCGGGCGCAGTACCTCAGTGCGACCATCCGAGACTTTGCCCGATACAACGGTGCATGGTGGCTCTTGGATCGAGATGTTTGGTTCTTGGCTGACGATGAGGAATTGATTTCAAGCCTTGATGCCGCGGCCGAGCTGATGAGGAACATGGATGCTGGGATTCGACGCACACCTAGCGTCTAAATAGTGGCGGTAGCGGCGCAGTATGGTATTTCTTGTAGTAAATGAAAGAAAAGAAGCCAAGGCCGGAGATGAACATGGCGCCAATGATCGGGGCCGCAAAGACTATATCGCCGGTGCTCCCAAATAGCATCATGCTGATTAGCATGACAAAGATTCCGCTAAGGCCAACTCCCAAGCTGGGCAGCTGACCCTTGGGGGGCATGTGGCCCGAGATGACCTTTACATCAGCCAGTGCTCGCTGGGGATAGGTGATCTTAGGCTCCCCCTCAAGTAGGAAGGTGACGGAGAGATTTGTGTCGCGGGGAATGAGCGTGGGCTCAAAGCTCACAGTCGATTCAGACCATTCGGCTTTCAGGGCCGGTTCGTCCGCTGCGGAGGAGAGCTGATCGACGATTTTCGCCCCAAGATCGAAAGTGAGATGCTGAACGAAGTCATCCTTCCGAATGTCGGCCCGACTGCGAACCTCGATGACCAAGGTGGCGGCAGTAGGGTCGGATACCGGGCAGTCGCCCCAAGTAGTGCGAAGCTTCTCGCTATAGCTGGAGGCTACGACCAAATGCAAGATGTCGTCCAAGCGGTAATAGAGGCGAGCATCTGGCCGGGCGGCCTTGTAGGCAAACCAAGCGCCAATAGGGATGCCGCCCAAGGCAACAATGAAGGCTGCCCAAGTGAGAGTGTCAGCAAGTGACTCCGACATAGCTAGCTGCATGGCAAAAATATAATCCCAGCCGGAAGGGGCTAGCAGCTGTTTGCGAAAGTTGGAGCCTAGTACTCCAGTGAGAGTTCTCCGTATGTCCTGGTCAGCGGCCTGGTGGCGGTGAGTGTAGCTGGGCTGCTGCGGGGCTGGGGGCGGTTTCGCGGGCAGGTCGCACGAACGAGTGCCCTGGCGCATGCCGTGGCAGCCCGGTGGACAGCCCACGGATGTGCTTGATGATCTGCCCACGGAAACGTGGGACCAGGAACTGGACGAACTGCTCCTACGAATCGGGGCCCGCTTCGGGCGGGTCGAACCCCGGCGGCGGATGCGGGACTACGTGCAAGGACTCCTTGGCCCGGCAGGCCGCAAGAACAGCTGGCAACTGGCCGAGTACGCGGGCCATTCGGCCCCACACCGACTGCAGCACCTACTCGCAGGAGCCCGCTGGGACGCAGACCAGGTCCGCGACGACCTCCAGGCCTACGTCGCCGAACGCCTCGGCGCCCCCGACGGAGTCCTGATCATCGACGACACCGGCTTCGTCAAGAAGGGCACCGTCTCCGCCGGCGTGCAACGCCAGTACTCCGGCACCGCAGGCAGGACCGAGAACTGCCAGATCGGCGTCTTCGCCGCCTACGCAACCACCAAGGGGCACGCCCTGGTGGACCGCGAGCCCTACCTGCCCAAGTCCTGGACCGAGGACCGCGAACGCTGCAAGACCGCCCGCATCCCCGATGACCGCACCTTCGCCACCGAACTCGAACTGGCACGGGCCATGGTCCGACGCGCTCTCACCTCGCCCTTGCCGATCGCCTGGGTCACCGCGGACTCCGCCTACGGCCAGGACTCCCACTTCCGCCGCTTCCTGGAAGACGCCGGGCTGTCCTACGTGGTCGCCGTCCCCAAGTCCCAGCAGGTACACGGCCCACGCATCGACCACCTCCTGACCCAGGCCCCGCCCGAAGCCTGGCGACGCCTGTCCGCCGGCCCGGGCGCCAAGGGCGAACGCCTCTACGACTGGGCCGCCGCCCGGCTGCCGGCGGTATGGGAGTTCGACGGCGACGAACCCACCCGCCAGCGGTGGATGCTGGCGCGCCGCAGCATCGCCAAGTCCGACGAGGTGGCCTACTACCTCGCCTGCGCGCCCTTGGACGCCACCGTCGCCGACCTCGTCCGCATCGCAGGATGCCGATGGAGGATCGAGGAGTCCTTCCAGAGCGCGAAGAACGAGTGGGGCCTGGACCAGTACGAAGTGCGGCGCTTCGTGGGCTGGTACCGCCACATCACCCTGGCCATGCTCGCCCACGCGTTCCTGGCTGTCCTGGCCGCCCAGGAACGTGAAAAGGGGGAGGCGCCCACGACACACCCGAGCTCGTGGACCTCACACCAGCCGAAATCCGCCGTCTGCTGGCAATTGGACCCCGCCACCGTCCTACATCCCGGGACCACACACTGACCTGGTCCCACTGGCGCCGCCGACACCAGGCACACGCACGCCGCTGCCACTCTCTTGAAAATCACCTGAGCTTGTGCGCGGTGGTGCAGCTCAGGTGGGTTCGATGTGTGGGGTGACGGTGACATCGAGGCCGAGGGCGGA
>NZ_JBGCCS010000061.1:0-25715 GCF_041262645.1 Streptacidiphilus sp. EB129 | reverse complement strand
CCCCGCGGGCCGCGCCCCCCCCCGGGGCCCGCCCCCCCCCCCCCCCCCGGGCCCCCCCCCGCCCCGCCCCCGCCCCCCCGCCACGGGGTTGTGCCGCAGGGCGGCGAGGGTGACCGGGAAGGTCAGCCCTCGTCGTCCTGGTCGATCAGGAAGCCGCGCATCGGCTGCGGGGCCTGCTGCAGCGGAGGCTGCGGACGGACCGCGGCCATCGGCTGGGTCATGGCCGGGGCCATCTGCTGCTGGCCGCCGGCGCTCTGGTGCTGCTGGCCGGAGCTGAAGCTGTTGCCGCCGAAGCTCTGCTGACCGCCGAAGGTCTGGCCGTTGCCACCTCCGCCGAAGCCCTGCTGGCCGCCGAAGGTCTGGCCGCCCATCGGCGACGCGCCGACCGGGGCCATCGACGGCTGAGGCATCGAGGGCTGGGACATCGACGGCTGCGACATCGAGGACGGCGGCAGCGACGCGGTGGCGGGCTGGCGCGGCGGGGCGAGCGAGTCGTCGGCCTGCGACTCCAGCTGGCGCAGCTGGGTCTCCAGGTAGGACTTCAGGCGCGTGCGGTACTCACGCTCGAAGGCGCGAAGGTCCTCGACCTTGCGCTCCAGCGTGGCCCGGGCCGACTCCAGGGAGCCCATGGCGACGCGGTGCTTCTCCTGCGCGTCCCGCTCCAGGGCGTCGGCCTTGGCACGGGCGTCGCGCTCCAGACCCTCGGCGCGGCTGCGGGCCTCGCCGACGATCTTGTTGGCCTCGGAGCGGGCCTCGGCGATGGCCTGGTCCGCGGTCTGCTGGGCCAGGCCCAGAACGCGGGCCGCGCTGTCGCCGCCGGGGGCCTGCTGCTGCTGCGGGAAGTGCGGCTGCTGCATCTGCTGCATGCCACCGCCCATCGGCTGCATGCCACCCATCTGCGGCTGCTGCATCTGCTGCTGGCCGCCGAAGGACTGCTGGCCACCCATGGTGCCCATGTTGCCGCCGGCGAGCTGGGGCGGACCCTGGAGCTGCGGGGCGCCCGACATCTGCTGCCCGGACATCTGCTGGGGGGCGCCGCTCGGCAGCTGCGGCGGGCCGGGGTGGCCCATCTGCTGCTGCTGTTGCTGCTGCTGCTGTTGTTGCTGCATCTGCGGCGGCATGCCCTGCTGGGGCACCGGCGGACCAGATATGGCAGCGGGAACGGGCGGGCCAGGGCGCTGGTGCTGCTCCTGTTCCTTCCGCATGTTCTGCTGGTTCTGCGCGGCCGCGCGAGTCGCCGCGGCCAGCTTGGCGCGCAGATCCTCGTTCTCGCGGAGCAGTCGGGTCAGCTCTCCTTCGACCTCGTCGAGGAAGGCATCGACCTCATCCTCGTCATAGCCTTCTCGGAGGCGGACGGTCGTGAACTGCTTGTTCCGCACGTCCTCGGGGGTCAATGGCATCTCTTCACCTCAACGTGATCGTCGGACAACCGGCGGCCTGCGGGGTTCACAAGCCCCCCACGACGGAGATCAGGATCGAAACAATGATGATCAGTACGAGGAAGGACAGGTCGAGCGCCACACCACCGAGGCGGAGCGGCGGGATGAACCGCCGCAGCAGCTTGAGTGGCGGATCCGTGATGGTGTAGATGCACTCGAGCACGACGATCATTCCACGGCCGGGCCGCCAGTCGCGGGCCAACTGCTGCACCCAGTCCATCACCAGGCGGGCGAGCAGAACGACGAGGAAGCAGGTCAACGCGATGTACAGCACCTGCCATACAACGTTCACCGCTGGTCCCCTCGCATCGTTCGCCCTCCTGCCCGCCGGGGGCGGTGTTCCCGCCGCCCGGCGTCACGTGATCCACACGTGAACCCACACGTTCGCCCCGCTTCGGATCAGCTCTGGTTGAAGAACCCACCCTCGGCGATCCTGGCCTTGTCCTCCGCCGTTACATCGACGTTAGCAGGAGACAGCAGGAACACCTTCTGCGTCACCCGCTCGATGCTCCCGTGGAGCCCGAAGACCAGTCCAGCCGCGAAGTCTACGAGGCGTTTGGCGTCCGTGTCGTCCATCTCGGTGAGATTCATGATCACCGGGGTGCTCTCACGGAAGTGTTCCCCGATGGTACGGGCTTCGTTGTAGGTTCGCGGATGGAGTGTGGTGATGCGGTACGGCTCCCGCTCAGAGGCGGCCTTGGGCATGATCACCGGGGCACTCTTCTCCACATGACGGCGTTCGGGTGTGATGGACGACACTGGAGCCATCCTGGGTTCCGCCCGCATCGGGGCCACCACCGACGCCGCCGACTGCGCTACTGGCGCGGGGGCGGGACGGGGCACCTCCTCGGTGCGCGCGGTGGTTCGCAGCGGCTCGGGCTCGGGGCCGTAGTCCTCGTCGTCAGGGTCGTAACCCTGAGCGTCGTAACCGTCGTCCTCCACGAGGCCGAGGTAGACCGCCATCTTGCGCATAGCGCCGGCCATACTCCTGTCCTCCGCTCTGTGGTGGATCGATTCCGTCGCCGGCGAATTCCTCGCCGGCGCTGGCCCCGCTGCCGCGAGGTGGTTCTACGATCCACGGTCTGACCCCGCGATGCAGGGGGATTCCTACTTGTCCTGATTTGTTCTGCGGTCTGATCGTCTAACCGGTGACGTTACCCGAGGGGCGCCCGCACACCCAGTACCGCAGAGCCGACGCGTACATGTGTCGCCCCCGCCGCGATTGCTTCCTCCAGGTCACCGCTCATTCCCGCGGAGACCGTCGTGGCCCCGGGGTGCGCACTGCGGAGCAGGGCCGAGACCTCCCGCAGCCGCTCGAAGGCACGGAGCGGGTGACCTGCGTCGGGACCGGACAACGGGGCCACCGCCATCACCCCGTCGCAGCTCAGTCCGGGCGCGGCCGCCAGGGCGTCGGCCAGCTCCAGCACCTCGCCGGGGAGAGCCCCGCCGCGCGACCGCCCCGCGGCCGCCCCTTCCCCCGCTCCGCCTGCTCCGCCTGCTCCGTTTGCTCCGTTTGCTCCGTTTGCTCCGTTTTCCAGGGCGACCTGGATCAGACAACCGAGAGGGGGGCGTTCCGTTTTCTGTACTTCCGCCGAGAGCGCGTCGACCAGACGGAGCCGATCGACAGAATGCACCACGTCGGCGTACCTCAGCACGGAACGGACCTTATTGGTCTGCAATTGGCCGACAAAATGCCAGATCAGGGGAAGTTCCTTGCATTCCGCCGCTTTCGGGGCGGCGTCCTGGTCACGATTCTCGGCGACGTCGGTGACGCCCAGTGCGGAGAGGAGTCTGGTGTCCGAGGCGGGGTAGGTCTTGGTGACCACCACCAGGGTGACCTCGTCGCGCGGGCGCCCGGCGGCGGCGCAGGCGGCGGCGATGCGCTGCTCCACCGAGGCGAGGTTGGCGCGGAGGGTGTCGTGGCGCGCCCGCTCGGCGGGGGTCAGGGCCGCGTAGTAATCGTTCATGAGTGCGTTTCATCCAGCCAGACGTAACCGGCCAGGCGGCCGGTGCGCTGGTCACGACGGTAGGAGTAGTGATCCGGCGATTCCATGGTGCAGGTGTGGGACTTCTCACCGACCGTCACACCCAGCCGGGCGAGTTGGGCGCGGACGCCGGCCGGCAGGTCCAGCGCGGGGGTGCCCCAGCTGGTCCGTGAGCGGGTGTCAGGTTCGAGAGCGGTGATCTCGTCGTGGAGCGCGGGCGGCACCTCGTAGCACCGCCCGCAGACCGAGGGACCGATCGCCGCGCTGATCCGGGACGGCTCCGCACCCAGGTCGACCATCGCCGCGACGGCGGCCGGGACGACTCCTGCGGCCAGCCCGGGACGGCCGGCGTGCGCCGCCGCGACCACCCCGGCCACCGGGTCGGCCAGCAGCACCGGTACGCAGTCGGCGGTCAGCACCGCGAGCGCCAGCCCGCGACGGTCCGTCACCACCGCGTCCACGTGCGGCGCCTCACCCTCCGGCTGGCGCCCGGTCACCACCGCGACGGCGTTGCCGTGCACCTGGTTCATCCAGACCACGGCGGCCGGGTCGAGGCCCAGGGCCCGCGCGGCGGCACGGCGGTTGCCACGCACCGCGGCGGGGTCGTCGCCGACGGCACCGCCGAGGTTCAGCTCCCCATACGGCGCGGTGCTCACCCCGCCCCACCGGTCGGTGAAGGCGAAGTGAGCACCGTCGTCGAGTTCGAGCGTGTAGCCGATCATGAAGGTCAGCCTAGACCCGTACGTCCCGGGGCAACGGGCTGCCCCGGCTGAGCGGAGCCGACCGCCCTGCGGACCGCCTCAGGCTGCCGGGCTGCGGCTACTTCACGCCACGGTTTACCTGCGGCTGCACTACGTGAGGCCGGACTACTTCAAGAAGTCCGGGACGTCCAGTTCCTCGGCCGGGCTGTCCACGTACGGCGGCCGGGTCTGCGGCACGTGCGGGGGCATCGGCGGGGCGGGCGGCTCCTCCGCGCGCGGGACGCTGCCGATGGTGTGCACGCTGCGGCCGGCCGCGGTGGAACCGGCCCGGTTGAACTCCGAGGGCCGCTCCGCCCCGGCTCCGCCGGACTGCGCCGGAGTCGACCGCACCACCGGGTCGCGGACGATCGTCGGCGGCTGCCCGCCGTCGAAGCCCGCCGCGATCACGGTGACCCGGACCTCGTCGCCCAGGGCGTCGTCGATGACGGCGCCGAAGATGATGTTGGCCTCCGGGTGCGCGGCCTCGCTGACCAGCTGCGCCGACTCGTTGATCTCGAACAGCCCGAGGTCCGAGCCGCCGGAGATGGAGAGCAGCACGCCACGGGCCCCGTCGATGGAGGCCTCCAGCAGCGGCGAGGAGATCGCCATCACCGCGGCGGCCTTGGCGCGGTCCTCGCCACGCGCGGAACCGATCCCCATCAGCGCCGAACCGGCGTCCGACATGACCGACTTGACGTCGGCGAAGTCCAGGTTGATCAGACCCGGGGTGGTGATCAGATCGGTGATGCCCTGGACGCCGGAGAGCAGCACCTGGTCGGCGGAGCGGAACGCGTCCAGCACCGAGACCTGGCGGTCCGAGATGGACAGCAGCCGGTCGTTGGGGATCACGATGAGGGTGTCGACCTCTTCGCGCAGCTGCGCGATGCCGTCCTCGGCCTGGTTGGCCCGGCGGCGGCCCTCGAAGGTGAACGGCCGGGTGACCACGCCGATGGTGAGCGCGCCGAGGGTACGGGCGATGTTGGCGACCACGGGGGCGCCGCCGGTGCCGGTGCCGCCGCCCTCACCGGCGGTGACGAAGACCATGTCGGCCCCCTTGAGGACCTCCTCGATCTCCTCGCGGTGGTCCTCGGCCGCCTTGGCGCCGACGTCGGGGTTGGCGCCCGCGCCGAGGCCGCGGGTGAGTTCGCGGCCGACGTCGAGCTTGACGTCGGCGTCGCTCATCAGGAGGGCCTGCGCATCGGTATTGATCGCGATGAACTCGACGCCCTTGAGCCCGACCTCGATCATCCGGTTGATGGCGTTGACGCCACCGCCGCCGATGCCGACGACCTTGATGACTGCGAGGTAGTTCTGGGGTGCTGCCACGTCGAAGGCCTCTCGCCTCGGATGTACGGTGCCGAAGGGGCGGGAACGCTCCCGTCTGCGGGAGGCCCTGACCCGAACCCTAACCTTGAGGTTTAGGGTTAATGCTGTCTGTCTGTTCCATCGTCTGTTGTCACAGGACACTAGGTCTCTGCGCGTGTCCGTTCAACGGACACGCCGAGGCCATTCATTTTTCTTGTGAGCCTATGTGATCAATCGTCCGGAGTTTCACCCGGGGTGGCCCACCAGATTCGGGGAGGATCTGGCGGTTCGTCAACACCAGGACCCCGCATGGCCGGAAGCTCACTTTGTCAGCGCGGGGTCATCGGGTGCACTGACGTCGTACGTCGTGCCCTGCTGCTTCAGCAGGGCGACCAGCACCACGGCCTTTCGCGCGGAGCGTTCCGGACTTCCCCACAGTACCTGTGCGCCGCCACCGAGTTGCAGTTCCAGATCGTCGTACGAATGCACGACGACGGAACGGGTCTGCGCGGCGACCGAGGGCGGGAGCGCTTTCGCGACCTCCACCGCCGAGGCCACCAGGACCTGTTCCGGGAAGGCCGAGAGGGCCGCCTTTCCGGCGGCCGAGAGCGAGAGTTCGACCACCGGCACACCGGCCGGGGCGCTGCCGCCGGTGGCGAAGCGCACCCCGTCCGCGTCGACCTGGGTGTAGCGGCCGTCCGGGTCCTTGACCGCGGCGATGGCCACCCGCTCGGTGATCTGGATCCGCACGGTGTGCGGCAGCGAGGTGCCGACGTCCACCCGGGCGGCCCTGGGCAGCGCCTGGCGCACCCGGGCCGCCACCGCGCCGGTGTCCAGGCGCTCCAGCGGCCCGCCGAGCGGGACCGCCGCGGCGGCCAGCACCTGATCGGTGGTCAGCGCCCGGTTGCCGGTGACCGTCACGGTGCGCACGTCCAGCACCGAGGAGAACAGCAGCAGCCAGCAGCCGGTCCCCAGCAGCGCCGCCACCAGCACGCCGATCAGCGCCCAGCCGCGCCGGGACAGCCTCAGCCGGCCCGGGTGCGGCTGACCTGTGTGCGGCTGACCCGGGTGCGGTTGTTCGGGCCGCGGATGTCCGGACTGCGATTGTCCGGGCGGGAGCCCGCCGGGGCCGGCAGCCGCCTCGACCCCGTCGTCCGCGCCGTTCGGGCGTTTCGGGCCGCCCGCGGGGGCGGGGCCGGAGTCGGCCCCGCCCCCGGCGGTTCCCGGCTCAGGCACGGCGGTTCGCGGCGATGGCCTCGTAGACCATGCCGACCAGCAGGTCGTCGGCGTCCCTGCGGCCGAACTCGGCGGCGGCGCGGCTCATGTCCCACAGCCGCTGCGGGTCGGTGAGCACCGGCAGCAGCTGGGAGAGCACCCACTCCGGGGTCAGCTCGGCGTCGTCCACCAGCAGCCCGCCGCCGGCCCGGACCACGGGCTGGGCGTTGAGACGCTGCTCGCCGTTGCCGATCGGCAGCGGCACGAAGGCGCCGGGCAGCCCGACCGCCGCCAGCTCGGCGACGGTCATCGCGCCGGCCCGGCAGAGCATCATGTCGGCGGCGGCGTAGGCCAGATCCATCCGGTCCAGGTACGGCAGCGCCCGGTACGGGGGCATGCCGGGGATGTCGTCGACCCGCGGCAGCTCGTTCTTGGGGCCCACCGCGTGCAGGATCTGCACGCCGTACTGCTGCAGCCGCGGCGCGACCGCCTGCACGGTCTCGTTGAGCCGGCGCGCGCCCTGGGAGCCGCCGGAGACCAGCAGCGTGGGCAGCCGCTGGTCCAGGCCGAAGTAGGCGCGGGCCTCGGGCCGGGCCGCGTTGCGGTCCAGGGTGGCGATGGTGCGCCGCAGCGGGATGCCGATGTAACGGGCGTCGCGCAGCTTGCTGTCGGGGGTGCTGACCGCGACGAAGTCGCTGTAGCGGGAGCCGATCTTGTTGGCCACCCCGGGACGGGCGTTGGCCTCGTGCACCACGATCGGCACCCCGGAGCGCTTGGCTGCGAGGTAGGCCGACATGGCGACGTAGCCGCCGAAGCCGACCACCGCGTCCGCCTTGGTGCGGTCCAGCACGTCCTGGACGGCCTTGACCGTGCCGCGCAGCCGGCCGGGCAGGGTGATCAGCTCAGGAGTGGCCTTGCGGGGCAGCGCGACCTTGGGGATCAGTGCCAGTTCGTAGCCGCGCTCCGGGACCAGCCGGGTCTCCAGACCGCTCTCGGTTCCCAGCGCGGTGATCCCGATCGTGGGGTCGTTCCTGCGCAGTGCGTCCGCAAGGGCGAGCGCGGGCTCGATGTGACCGGCGGTCCCCCCGCCGGCGAGTACGACATGCACCGAAATTCACCGCTCCCTGCGCTGCCGGGCCTTCCCGAGCCGCGCGATGGTCCGTTGGGGCAATCCGAGGACTCCGCCTCGGTTCTTCTTCGTCCGCGACCGGGCGGCGAGTGCTGCCTTCGCGGCGGGCTCGCTGCGTGCGAAGCAGAGCAGCATCCCGACCGCGAACATGGTCGGCAGCAGCGCCGAACCCCCGTAGGAGAACATCGGGAGCGGGACTCCCGCGATGGGAAGGAGTCCGAGCACCGCACCAATGTTGATCATGGCCTGGGCCATGATCCAGGTGGTGGCGCCTCCCGCTGCGTACCTGATGAAGGGGTCCCTCGTGCGACCGGCTACGCGGATACCCGCATACCCTAGTGCCGCGAAGAGGCCGAGTACTGACAGTGTCCCCGCCAGACCCAGTTCCTCGCCGGTCACCGCGAAGATGAAGTCCGTGTGTGGCTCCGGGAGTTGACCCCATTTCTCGATGCTGGCACCGAGGCCGGATCCGAAGATTCCGCCGGAGGCGAGTGCGTACACTCCGTGAACGGCCTGCCAACAGGATCCGTCCGCGGGAATGTGCGTGGCGCCGATGCACTGGAGCCGGCCGGCCCGGTGCGGGACCAGGGCGATCAGCATCGCGCTGAGCCCCAGCGCGATCGCGGCCGCGCCGCCGAACAGCCGCATCGGCGCCCCGGAGTACCAGAGCAGGCCGAACAGCAGCGCGCAGATGATCATCGCAGTGCCCATGTCGCCGCCGGCCAGGACCAGGGTCAGCAGCAGCACGGCCACCGGGACCAGCGGCACCAGCAGGTGCTTCCACTGGTCCAGCATCCGCATCTGCTGCTTGCGGGCCAGCAGGTCGGCGCCCCAGAGCACCAGGGCGAGCTTGGCGAACTCCGAGGGCTGGATCTGGAACGAGCCGCCCAGGCTGATCCAGTTCTGGTTGCCGTTGACGGACTTGCCCACCACCGAGACCAGCAGCAGCAGCGCGATCACCCCGAGCAGCAGCGGGTAGGCGAAGGCCCGGTGCAGCTTCACCGGCAGCCGGGCCGCCACGTACATCAGCACGCTGCCGATGGCCACGGCGGTGAGCTGCTTCTCGAAGAAGTAGGCGAACGGCAGGCCGAGGGTGCGGGCCTCGATCTGGGAGGCGGAGAACACCATCACCAGACCGAGCACCAGGATCAGCGCCGCCGAGCCCAGGATCAGGTAGTACGGCGTCAGCGGGCGGTCCAGGCCGCGCTGGAAGCGTCCCCAGGCGCTGTCCGGGCCGGTGAACCGGCTGTGCGAGCGGAACACCGCGACCGAGGTCGCCCTGGGGCGCGCGGCCGGCCCTCGGCCGTCCCGCGGACCCCTGGCGCCGGAGCGGCCCGGCTTCCCGGCACCGCCGGAACGGCCGCCGCGCGCGGGCGCCGCGGTACCGCGGCCGTCGGCTGTCCCGGCCACACCGGCCCCCTCCCCTGATGACGACGTGCTGACCTGTTGACCACCTGCCGACCACCTGCCGACGACCGCCGACGACCTGCTGACGGACGCTCAGCCCGCCAACGCGCGGGCGGCGACGGCGAACAGGTCGCCGCGCTCGCCGTAGTCGGTGAACATGTCCATCGAGGCGCAGGCGGGGGCCAGCAGTACGGTGTCGCCCGGCTGGGCGAGCCCGGCCGCCGCGCGTACCGCCGCGTCCATCGCCGGGGCACCAGTCTGTCCGTCGGGGACCTCGATCACCGGGACCTGCGGGGCGTGTCGCGCCAGCGCCGCGCGGATCAGCTGCCGGTCGGCGCCCATCAGCACCGCGCCGCGCAGCCGGTCGGCCGCGCCCGCGACCAGGGCGTCCATGTCCGCGCCCTTGGCCAGCCCGCCGGCCAGCCAGACCACCGAGGGGTAGGCGGCCAGCGAGGCCGCCGCCGCGTGCGGGTTGGTGGCCTTGGAGTCGTCCACGTAGGCGACCGCGTCGACGTCGGTGACGTGCGCGATGCGATGCGCGTCGGGGCGGAAGGCGCGCAGCCCGTCGCGGACGGCGCGCGGCTCCACTCCGTACGCCCGCGCGAGCGCGGCGGCGGCCAGCGCGTTGGCGACGTTGTGCGGTGCGGCCGGGTGCACGTCCTCGACCGAGGCCAGTTCGGCGGCGGCGCGCTGACGGTCCGGCACGAAGGCGCGGTCCACCAGCAGCCCGTCCACCACGCCCAGCTGGGACAGCGCCGGCGGACCGAGGGTGAAGCCGACCGCGCGGCAGCCCTCCTCCACCTCGGCCTCGCGGACCAGTTCCTCGGTGGCCGGGTCGGCGGTGTTGTAGACGCACGCGACCGTGTTGCCCTCGTAGACCCGGCCCTTGGCGGCGGCGTAGGCCGCCATCGAGCCGTGCCAGTCGAGGTGGTCCGCGGCGATGTTCAGCACCACCGCCGAGTGCGGCCGCAGCGACGGCGACCAGTGCAGCTGGTAGCTGGAGAGTTCCACCGCCAGCACGTCGTAGGGCTCCTCGGCGAGGACCGCGTCCAGGACCGAGACGCCGACGTTGCCGACGGCCGCGGTACGCCGGCCGGCGGCGGTGAGGATCGCCGCCAGCATCTGCACCGTGGTGGTCTTGCCGTTGGTCCCGGTGACCGCGAGCCAGGGGGCGGGCTCACCGGTGGCGTGATGCGGCCGGCGCAGCCGCCAGGCGAGTTCGACGTCGCCCCAGACCGGCACCCCGGCCGCCTCGGCGGCGGCGAACAGCGGGCTGCTGGGTGCCCAACCGGGAGAGGTGACGACCAGTTCGGTGTCCGCCGGCAGGGACGCCCCGTCGCCGAGGCGGACGGTGACGCCGAGCGCGCGCAGTCCCTCGGCCTGCGCCACCTGGCGCGGCCCGTCCCCGCCGTCCACGACGGTGACCACGGCGCCGAGCCCGTGCAGCACGGTGGCGGCGGGCACGCCGGAGACGCCCAGCCCGGCGACGGTGACCCGCAGGCCCTTCCAGTCCGGGGTCGCCACGCCGGCGGGGGCACCGCTCATGAGGTGACCCAGCCCGCGTAGAACAGGCCCAGGCCGACCGCGACGCACAGCCCCTGGATGATCCAGAAGCGCACCACGATCAGCACTTCCGACCAGCCCTTGAGTTCGAAGTGGTGCTGCAGGGGCGCCATCTTGAACACCCGCTTGCCGGTCATCCGGAACGACCCGACCTGGATGATCACCGAGAGGGTGATCAGCACGAACAGGCCGCCGAGGATCGCCAGCAGCATCTCGGTGTGCGAGCAGATGGCCAGGCCGGCCAGCGCGCCGCCGAGGGCCAGCGAACCGGTGTCGCCCATGAAGATCTTCGCGGGTGAGGTGTTCCACCACAGGAAGCCGAAGCAGGCGCCCATCAGCGCGGCCGCGATCACCGCCAGGTCCAGCGGGTCCCTGACCTGGTAGCAGTTGGCCCCGGCGCTCGACTGGGACCCGCAGGTCTGGCCGTACTCCCAGATGCCGATGAAGACATAGGCGCCGAAGACCATCACCGAGGCGCCGGTGGCCAGACCGTCCAGACCGTCCGTCAGGTTCACCCCGTTGGACATCGCCAGGATCATGAAGATGGCCCACAGCGCGAACAGCACCGGTCCCAGCGACCAGCTGAAGTCGGTCACGAAGGACAGCTTGGTGGAGGCCGGGGTGATCCCGGCGTTGTCCGCGAAGCGCAGCGAGCCGACCGCGAAGACGATGCCGACGATCAGCTGGCCGGCCATCTTGGCCTTGGCCCGCAGCCCCAGCGAGCGCTGCTTGACGATCTTGATGTAGTCGTCCAGGAAGCCGACCAGGCCCATGCCGGCCATCAGGAACAGCACCAGGATCCCGGAGGCCGTGGGCATGCTCCCGGAGACCAGCTTGGTGAGCGCGTAGGCGATCAGCGTCGCCAGGATGAACGCGATGCCACCCATGGTGGGCGTGCCGCGCTTGCTGTGGTGCGCCTTGGGGCCGTCGTCCCGGATCATCTGGCCGTAGCCGTGCCGGGCCAGGATCCGGATCAGCACCGGGGTACCGACCAGGGAGAAGAACAGCGCGAACCCAGCCGCGAAAAGGATCTGCCTCATGCCGTTCAACGAGCCTCTCCGCCCGGGGCGACGGTGGCCGGCGCGAGCAGCGCCTCGGCCACCCGTTCCAGACCCACCGACCGGGACGCCTTCACCAGCACCACGTCCCCCGGCCTGACCTGCTCGCGCAACAACTCGATCGCCGCATCCGCATCGGACACCAGCACCGACTCCTCACCCCACGAACCTTCGTTCCTCGCGCCCAGCTCCATGCAGGCCGCTTCCCGGCCGCCGACCGCCACCAGGGTGGCGATGTTCAGCCGTACTGCCAGCCGGCCCACCGCGTCGTGCTCGGCGAGGGAGTCCTCGCCGAGTTCCCGCATCTCCCCCAGCACCGCCCAGGTACGGCGGGCGTCGGGCCCCCTGCCACCGATCGCGGCGAGCGCGCGCAGGGCGGCCCGCATCGAGTCGGGGTTGGCGTTGTAGGCGTCGTTGATCACGGTGACGCCGTCCGGGCGGTCCTTCACTTCCATCCGCCATCGGGACAGGCTGCCCGCCTCCCCCAGCGCGGCGGCCGTCTCCGGCACGCCCATCCCGCACTCGACCGCCACGGCGGCGGCGGCGAGGGCGTTGGACACGTGGTGCTCACCGTAGAGCGCCAGCGTGACCGGCGCGGATCCCGCGGGTGTGACCAAGGTGAACGAGGCACGACCCGACTCGTCCAGGCGCACGTCCTGGGCCCTGATCAGGGCCTGCTCGGACTCGCCGAACAGCACCACCCGGGCCGCGGTCCGCGCGGCCATCGCCCGCACCAGCGGGTCGTCGGCGTTCAGCACCGCGACCCCGGTCTCCGGCAGCGACTCCACCAGCTCGCCCTTGGCCTCGGCGATGCCCTCGCGGCTGCCGAACTCGCCCATGTGGGCGGTGCCGACGTTGAGCACCACGCCGATCCGCGGCCGGGTGATCCCGGTCAGGTGGGCGATGTCGCCCTTGTGCCGCGCACCCATCTCCAGCACCAGGTAGCGGCTGTCGTGGTCGGCGCGCAGGGCTGTCGAGGGCATGCCCAGCTCGTTGTTGTAGGACTCCTGGGTGAACACCGTCGGACCCAGGTGCCGCAGCAGCTGCGCGATCAGGTCCTTGGTGCTGGTCTTCCCGGCCGAGCCGGTCAGCGCGACCACGGTGGTGCCGGTGAGCTGCGCGGTGACGGCGTGCGCCAGCCGGCCCAGGGCCACCAGCACATCGTCGACGATCACGGCGGGAACGCCGACCGGGTGCTGCGCCAGCACGGCGACGGCCCCGGCGGCGACGGCGCGGGCGGCGAAGTCATGGCCGTCCACCCGCTCGCCGACCACGGCGGCGAACAGCGCGCCGGCCTCGACCAGCCGGGAGTCGTGCACGACCGGACCGGTCACCCGCAGTCCGGGGTCGGGTACGTCGTGCAGGCGGCCCCCGGTGGCCTGGGCCACCTCGGCGAGGGTCAGTGGGATCACGGTGGCTCTACTCCAATTCCCCGGGGCGCGACGCCCCGTACCCCTGCGTCGCGGATTCCCCGGCGGCGCGGGTGGCCGCGAGGATGGCCTCGCGCAGCACCTCGCGGTCGTCGAAGGGCCGGACCTCGCCGCGGACGTACTGGCCGAGCTCGTGGCCCTTGCCGGCGACCAGGACGCAGTCCCCGGCGTGGGCCAGCGAGACGGCGGTGGCGATGGCGCGGGCCCGGTCGGGCTCCAGCACGACGTGGCCGCGCTCCCCCTCGGGCACCTCGACCGCGCCGCCGAGCATCGCGGCGAGAATCGCCAGCGGATCCTCGGAGCGCGGGTTGTCGCTGGTCAGCACGGCGGTGTCGGCGTAACGGGCGGCGACGCCGCCCATCGGGCCGCGCTTGAACGGGTCCCGGTCGCCGCCGCAGCCGACCACGACGTGCAGCCGGCCCTTGGTGACCTCGCGCAGCGAGCGCAGCGCGGCCTCCAGGGCGTCGGTCTTGTGGGCGTAGTCCACCACCGCGACGTACGGCTGCCCGGCCTCCACCCGCTCCATCCGGCCGGGCACCCCGGCCACCGCGGCCACTCCGGCGGCGGCCTGCTCCAGTGGGAGCCCGGCGCAGACCAGCGCGGTGATCGCGGCGAGCGCGTTGGCGACGTTGAAGGGTCCGGGCAGCGGCACCGAGGCGTCCACCGAGGCGCCGTCGGGACCGACCACGCGGAAGGTCGACCCGGCCGGGCCCAGGTGCACCGAGACGGCGCGCCAGTCGGCGGCGGGGTCGCCGGTCGCCGAGTAGCCGACGACCGGGATCTCGGCCTCGGCGGCCAGCCGACGGCCGTAGTGGTCGTCCAGGTTGACCACGCCGAGCCGGGCCCGGTGTCCGGTGCTCCGCCCGTCCGTGGTGCGGCCCCCCGGCCCACGGAACAGCCCGGCCTTGGCCCGGTAGTAGTCCTCCATGTCCGGGTGGAAGTCGAGGTGCTCCGGCGTCAGGTTGTTGAACAGCGCGACGTCGTAGACCACGCCGTCGACCCGGCCGAAGACCAGGGCGTGGCTGGAGACCTCCATCACCACCGAGTCGGCGCCGCGCTCGCGCATCACCGCGAGGATGCCGTGCAGGTCGGTGGCCTCGGGGGTGGTGCGCTCGCTCTTGATCCGCTCGTCGCCGACCCGCATCTCCACCGTGCCGATCAGCCCCGGACGGCGGCCCGCGCCGCGCAGTCCGCCCTCGACCAGGTACGCGGTGGTGGTCTTGCCGTTGGTGCCGGTGACGCCGATGGTCAGCAGCTGCTCGGCCGGCCGCCCGTACAGGACGGCGGCCAGGGCGCCCATCCGGCCCCGGGGGTTCTCCACGACCAGCAGCGGCAGCCCGCAGTCGGCGGCGCGGTCGGCCCCGTCCTGGTCCGTCAGCACGGCGACCGCGCCGAGGCCGGCGGCCTGCGCGGCGAAGTCCGCGCCGTGGGCGTGCGCCCCCGGCAGGGCCGCGTAGAGGTCGCCGGGGCGCACCGCACGGGAGTCGTGGGTGATGCCGGAGACGGTCGCGGCGGCGGCGCCCTCGATGCTGGGCAGGCCGAGCAGCTCGGCCACCTCGGCCAGCGGCGTCGGCCGGGCGGACTGCGGGCGGGGCGGGGTCGCGGCGTTCATGAGCGGGATGGGGGGCTCCTGATCACTTTGGGGCACGGCCGTGAGGTTACCGGTACGGCCCCGTCCGGGGCCAAGCCAGGGTGCCGGGCCGGGGCTGGAGGCGGTCACCGTATGCCCCCCGTCACCAGTTCACCGGCAGGTCGGCCGGGGCGCCGCCGGTCGGCGGCACCTGCAGGCTCTTCAGTGCGAACTCCATGACCTGCTTGAACACCGGCCCGCAGAGCTGACCGCCGAAATGCCCGTTCACCGGCTTCTGGATGACGCAGGAGACGGTGATCCTGGGCCGGTCGGCGGGGGCGAAGCCGATGAACGAGGAGGTGTAGCCGGAGTACCTGCCGGTGGCGGGATCGACCCGGTTGGCCGTACCGGTCTTCCCGGCCACCAGGTAGCCCGGGATCTCGGCCGCGGCGCCGGTGCCCTCCTGGCTGGCGACCACCGACTGCAGCATCTGCGCCAGGGTCTTCGCGGTCTGCTCGCTGACCACCCGGGTCTGCACCGGCGCCGGGGCCGGGACGAAGCGTCCGTCCGGTCCGGTGGTCCCGGCCACCAGCGTCGGCGCGATCCTGAGCCCGCCGTTGGCGATGGTGGAGTAGACCGACGTGGTCTGCAGCGCGTTCACCGACAGACCCTGGCCGAACGGGATGGTGTACTGCTGCGACCCGTTCCAGCGGGTCGGGTCGGCCAGGATGCCCTGGGTCTCGCCGGGAAAGTCCAGGCCGGTGGGCTGTCCGATGCCGAACTTGGTCAGGTAGTCGTAGAGCACCTGGTCGGCCTGCTGCTGGGTGGCGCCCAGGTGCTCGGCGGCCAGCATGGTGCCGATGTTGGAGGACTGGGCGAGCACGCCGTTGAGGGTGAGCTGCTCGGTGCCGTGCGCCACGTCGTCGTGGAAGATCCGGTCGGCCCGGGGCAGCGTGCCGGGGACGGTGACATGCGTCAGCGGGGTGGCCACGTTCTGCTGCAGCACCGCCGCCATGGTCATCAGCTTGCTGACGCTGCCCGGCTCGTAGGCCTCCTGCAGCGCGGCGTTGCCGAGGTCGGCGGGGTCGGCGTGGGCCAGGTCGTTGGGGTCGAAACCGGGGGCGACCGCCATCGCCAGGATCTTGCCGTTGGTGACGTCCTGGACTATCACGTAGCCCTTCTCCGCCCCGGCCCTGTGCACCTCGTCGGCGATCGCCTGCTGGGCCGCCCACTGGATGTCCCGGTCCAGGGTGAGCCGCAGGTCCGAGCCGGAGACCGGGGCTTGCTCGCGCTGGCCCGAGGTGGGCACCTCGCGGCCGCCGGACTGGGCGTAGGTGACCTCGCCGTCCTTGCCCTTGAGCAGCGCCTCGTACTGCTGTTCGAGGCCGCCGCTGCCGACCCCGTCGGCGTTGACGAAGCCGATGACGTTGGCGGCGAGGCCGCCGTCCGGGTAGACCCGCTTGGTGTGCTTGGCGTGGAACACGCCGTTGAGCGGGTTGGCGCAGGCCTCGTCGACCCGGCCGGCGTCGGCGGCCTTGACGGCGAGGTTGTTCTCGGTCAGGCAGTGGCCGCTCCAGGCCTTCTTCGTCTGCGCCGACTGGAGCGCGGTGATCTGGTTCCAGGTCTGCGGCGACTGCTGGCTGGCCAGCAGCGCGTAGCGCTTGCCGGTGTAGGTCAGCGCCTTGGTCAGGGTCTCGACCGGGACGCCCAGCATCGGTGAGAGCTGCTGGGCGGCCTGGGCCGGGGCGTCGTCGATGTGCGCCTGGCCCGGGGTGAACATGTACGGGTCGGCGGTGACATCGTAGGCGTCCACGGTGGTCGCCAGGGTCAGCCCGGAGGCGTCGGTAATGGAGCCGCGCGGGGCCGGCAACGTCTCGGTGCGGTAGAGGTTCACCGTGGCCTCGGCCGCGAGCGCGGCGGAGTCCAGGAACTGCAACTGCACCAGCCGGCCGATGAAGAGCGTGAAGACCGCGCCGAAGACCACCAGCACCAGCCGCAGCCGCCGCCGGGGGCTGGCCAGCCGCAGCGGCGCCGGCCGCGGGGCTTGGCGGCCGGCGGCGGGACGGCTGGGGTGCCCCGGTCGCGCAGGGCGCGCGGGCTGCTGCCGCGATCCTGGGCGGGGTACGGAGCGCGGACGCGGGGGGCGGGGAGTGGTCATATGGTCGCTGTCTCCCCGTCAGTGGGCTGCGCCGCTGGGCGCGGTGGGCGGCAGAGTCGCCGGCGGCTGGGCGGTCGCGGGCTGGGCTGCGCGGGGCTTGGGGGGTGACGGCTTGGGGGGTGACGGCCTGGTCGGCGGTTGCTGGGCGGACGGCCGGGCGGGGGGCGCCGCGGCGGTCGGGGCGGTGGACCTCGGCTGCGGCCTGGAGGCCTGCGCGGCCTGGGGCTTGAGCGTGGCACCCGTGGTCGCGGCGCCCGCGGACGTCGCGCCCGCAGACGTCGTGGCCGTGGTCGCGGCGGTGGCCGTCGCCGGCGCGCCGTTGGCCGGGTTCGTCGATGCCGTCGGTGACGCGGTCGGCGCACCGGCGGACGGAGGGGTGGACGCCGACGGGGCCGCGGACCCGGTCGGGGCGGGGGCCGGGGCGCCGGCCAGGCGCTGCGGTTTGCCGAGGACGGCGCCGTTGTCCTGCAGGAAGGCCGGGTTGCCGCCGGGCACCATGCCGAGCTGCCCGGCCCGTACCGACAGCGCGTCCGGCGCGGACCAGCCGGCGATCTGCTGCTGCAGGCCCTGGCGCTCGTCGCTGAGCGAGTTGGTCTGCTGCTGGAGCTTGCTCAGGGTGAAGGAACCCTGGTTGAGCGCGGTGTTCAGCATCAGCAGGGCGATCAGCCCGGCCGCGAGTATCAGCACCACCAGCACCGCGAACGGCCCGCGCCCGGCGGACCGCCCGGGCCTGCGTCCGGTCGGACGGGCCGGGCCGCGTCCCGCCGGTCGCCCGGCCGTGCCCGGTCGGCGGCGTTCGGTTGCGGTCCCTCCCGCGACTCTTCCGAGAGCCACCCTGCATCCGCTCCTTCGCTGCTGCCACGATTCCCCGGCCCGGAGGGCCCGTCCGTGCCGTCCCTAGTCCAGGGCCGGTCTGATTCGCTCCACCGCACGCAGCCGGACCGGCGTGGCCCGGCGGTTCTCGGCGATTTCCTGCTCGGTTGCCTGCTCCGCGCCACGGGTGAGCAGCTTCAGCCGGGGCTGGTGCTCCTCCGGGACGATGGGCAGGCCGGGCGGGGCGGTGGAGGCGGCGCCCGCCGCGAAGCACTGCTTGACCAGACGATCCTCCAGCGACTGGTAGGACATCACCGCGATCCGGCCGCCCACCGCGAGCACGTCCAGGGCGTTGGGGATGGCCCGTTCCAGGACCGTCAGCTCCCGGTTGACCTCGATCCGCAGCGCCTGGAAGGTGCGCTTGGCCGGGTTGCCGCCGGTGCGCCGGGTGGCGGCCGGAATGGCATTGCGTACCAGTTCGACCAGACGCGCGCTGTTGCTGAACGGTTCCTTCTCGCGCTCGCGCAGGATCACCGAGGCGATCTTCCCGGCGAACCGCTCCTCCCCGTACACCTTGAGGATCCGGGCCAGGTCGCCGTGCGAGTAGGTGTTGAGCACCTCGGCGGCGCTGATGCCGGTGGTCTGGTCCATCCGCATGTCAAGCGGCGCGTCCTGGGCGTAGGCGAAGCCCCGGTCGGCCTCGTCCAGCTGCATCGAGGAGACGCCGAGGTCGAACAGGATGCCCTGGACGCGGTCGATGCCGAGGTCGGCGAGGACACCGGGGATCTCGTCGTAGACGGCGTGCACCAGGGTGGCGCGCTCCCCGAACGGGGCGAGGCGCTCCCCCGCGAGCCGTAGCGCCTGCGGGTCGCGGTCCACCGCGACCAGGCGCGCCTCCGGGAAGCGGAGCAGCATGGCCTCGCTGTGGCCGCCGAGGCCGAGGGTGGCGTCCACGACGACCGCGCCGGGGTCGGTCAGGGCCGGGGCGAGCACGTCCAGGCAGCGGTTGAGCATGACCGGAACGTGCAGGGGGCCGGTGCTCATCGGTGCCTCTCGTCGTACGTACGCACCGCCTGGTCCCCGCCCGCTCGCCTTGGGGAAGGGGCCCTCTGGCGCCGGGGAAGGGGCGTCAGCGGGTGCGGAGCGGGTGGAGGCCGGGACGGTGCGTGCGTCTGCGTTGCGCAGTGGTCTGGCGCACGGGTTCGTGCGGGTCTGGCAGGGGGTTCAGGCAGGGGTTGGTGCCGGGGCCGGACGGATCGCGCCGTCCCCGTACGTCCCGGGACGGCACTCCTCCGACGTCGCGTCACTTTACTCCACGGCTCTCGCGGGTCAATCGGATGCGACGGCGCACGCCCCCCACGGACGGGTGGAATATGCCCAGGTCAGGGCGAGGGTGACCGACTGTCCGGAGCGCGCGACACGCGGTGACGCGCACACCGCGCCACCCCGGGGACGCGCCGCGCGCGCGACAATCACGCGAACGGAGTAGGTGGACGATCCGGACGGGTGCGCCGTCCGCGCCGCGCGGTACGCCTATGGGATGCATCACAGCGCCGTCCCACGCTGCGGTCCACCTCGGCCGATGGCCGGTTTTCCCACTACGGTCAGAGCTATGACCACGACCCCCGACCTGCCGTCCGCGGAGGCCGCTGCGTCCTCCGGCCCTGCCACCGCACACGCGTCGCCGTCGATCATCGACAGCTTCGTCGCCCGCAACCGCGCCTACGCCGCCTCGTACCACGACGGTGGCATGGACGCCCGTCCGGTCCAGCGCGTCGCCGTGGTGACCTGCATGGACGCCCGGATCGACGTGCACGCCGCGCTGGGTCTGGACCTCGGCGACTGCCATGTCATCCGCAACGCCGGCGGCGTGGTCACCGACGACACCATCCGCTCGCTGACGGTGAGCCAGCGCGGTCTGGGCACCCGGTCAATAGCGCTGATCCACCACACCGGCTGCGGTCTGCTGGACCTGACCGAGAACTTCCGGAACGAGCTGGAGGAGGAGGTGGGCATCCGGCCGTCCTGGGCGCTGGAGTCGTTCACCGACCTGGAGCAGGACGTGCGCCAGTCCATGGCCCGGGTCCGCACCTCGCCCTTCCTGCTGCACCACGACGACATCCGCGGCTTCGTCTTCGACGTGCACACCGGGCTGCTGCGCGAGATCGCTCCGTGACGGCAGCCCCGGGAGCGACGGCGTCCGGCCCGGAGTGGATCCTGAGGGCCGCCGACCGGGCCGCCGCCGCCTGGAAGAACGGCGGCGGGGTGACCCGCGAGGTGGCCGCGTCGCCGCCCGGCGCCGGGATGGACGACTTCGACTGGCGGGTCAGCCTCGCCGACGTCGCCCGGGGCGGCCCGTTCTCCCGCTTCCCCGGCGTGGACCGGGTGATCACTGTGGTCGAGGGCGCCGGGATGGAGCTGGAGGTCGACGGGGCGGCGCACCTCGCCGACGCCCGGTATGCGCCGTTCGCCTTCCCCGGCGACGCGGACACCGGCTGCCGGCTGCTGGACGGGCCGATCGTCGACTTCAATGTGATGACCCGTCGGGACCGGGTCCGGGCGACGGTCGAGATCGTCGACGCCGACCGCACCCTGCCGACCGGCCCGGGGCCGGGCCCGGAACAGCTGCTGGTGCTGGTCCTCAGGGGTGAGGCCACCGTGGGCGGGCACACCCTGGGCAGGTACGACGCCGCGCTGCTCGACTCCGGGCAGCCGGCTGACGGAGTGTCGCTCGGCTTCGGCGGCCCGGACGGGCTCGCCGCCGTGGTCGGCTTCGCCCCGGTGACCCGCCCATAACGGACGAATAACGACGCAGCAAGGGCGCGTTCGCCCGGGCGAGTGACGTGGAGCGCCCTGACAGGGAACAATGCGTGGAGCCGTGTCGACGCACACGGAGGGGGCACCGAACCGGGGACATGGTGCGGCCCCCGTACACGGGCCGAGGAGTTGCCGGGTGACGACCTTCAAAGAGCACACCAGTCTTGACCAGCCGCAGGGTGCGGGACTGGTGGAGCTCGGAGCCGTGGTGGAGCGGGTCCGCTCCTCCGTGGAGAGCGTGGTGGAGGGCAAGCCGGAGGCGGTGCGGCTGGCCCTGACCGTCCTGCTCGCCGAGGGCCATCTGCTGATCGAGGACGTGCCCGGGGTCGGCAAGACCCTGCTCGCCAAGGCGCTGGCCCGGTCGGTGGACTGCACGGTGCGCCGGATCCAGTTCACCCCCGACCTGCTGCCGTCCGACATCACCGGCACCAGCGTGTTCGACCAGAACCGCCGCGACTTCGAGTTCAAGCCCGGCGCGATCTTCGCCCAGATCGTCGTCGGCGACGAGATCAACCGGGCCTCGCCGAAGACCCAGTCCGCGCTGCTGGAGTCGATGGAGGAGGGCCAGGTCACCGTGGACGGCACCAGCTACCCGCTGCCGTCGCCGTTCATGGTCGTCGCCACCCAGAACCCGGTGGAGATGGAGGGCACCTATCCGCTGCCCGAGGCCCAGCGCGACCGCTTCATGGCCCGGATCTCCATCGGCTACCCGAGCGCCGAGGCCGAGCTGCAGATGCTGGACGTCCACGGCGGGGCCTCCCCGCTGGCGGACCTGCGCCCGGTGGCGCACGCCGACGACGTCATCAAGCTGATCGAGGTGGTGCGCCGGGTGCACGTGGCCGACGAGCTGCGCCGCTACGCCGTGGCACTGGTCGCGGCCACCCGCACCTCCCCCGAGCTGCGGCTCGGCGCCTCGCCCCGGGCCACCCTGCACCTGCTGCGGGCCGCCCGCGCCGCCGCCGCGCTGGACGGCCGGGCCTACGTCATCCCGGACGACCTGCAGGCCCTGGCGGTACCGGTGCTGGCGCACCGGCTGCTGCCCACCGCCGAGACCCAGCTGGGCCGGCGCACCACCGAGCAGGTCATCCGCGACCTGGTGAGCCAGCTCCCCATCCCGCACCCGGCGCGCTGAGATGGCGGCACGTTCCGCCCAGCCCCCGGTGCCGGCCGGCACCGGGGCCGGCCGTGTCGGCGGGTTCCGTACCGCGCTGCGCGGGCTGACCACCCGGGGCCGGTCCTTCCTCGCCGCCGGCATCACCGCCGCGCTCTGCGCCTACCTGCTGGGACAGCCCGCACTGCTGCGGGTCGCGCTGCTGCTCGCCGCGCTACCGCTGGCCAGCGTGGCGATGCTGCTGCGCACCCGCTACCGGGTCGCCAGCGGACGGCGGCTGACGCCCTCGCGCACCCCGGCCGGACAGGAGGCCCGGGTGCACCTGCGGGTCGACAACGTCTCCCGGGTGCCCACCGGGCTGCTGATGCTGGAGGACAAGGTGCCCTACGTCCTCGGCCCGCGTCCGCGCTTCGTGCTGGACCGGGTCGAGCCGCGCGGCCACCGCGAGGTCTCCTACCGGGTCCGCTCCGACCTGCGCGGACGCTATCCGCTGGGTCCGCTGCAGCTGCGGCTGGGCGACCCGTTCGGGCTGTGCGAGCTGACCCGTTCGTTCACCGCCGCCGACACCCTCACCGTGGTGCCCCAGGTGCAGCAGCTGCCGGCGATCCGGGTCAGCGGCGAGTGGACCGGCTACGGCGACAGCCACTCCCGCGCCGTCGCGCTGGCGGGCGAGGACGACGTGGTGCCGCGCGAGTACCGGCACGGCGACGACCTGCGCCGGGTGCACTGGCGCTCCACCGCCAAGTACGGCGAGCTGATGGTGCGCCGCGAGGAGCAGCCGCTGCGCAGCCGGGCCACCGTGCTGCTGGACACCCGGGCGGCCGGGCACCGGGGCACCGGCCCCGCCTCCTCCTTCGAGTGGGCGGTCAGCGCCGCCGCCTCGCTCTCGCTGCATCTGCTGGAACGCGGCTACGCGGTCCGGCTGCTGACCGACACCGGCGCGTCGGTCACCGGCCCCGGCGCGGCCGGGCTCGGCGGCGCCTCCGGGGAGGCGGCCGGGCTGCTGCTGGACACCCTGGCGATGGTCGAGCACTCCGGCGGCGAGGGCCTGTCCCGCGCCGAGGAGGTGCTCCGCCTCGGCGGCGAGGGCCTGGTCGTGGCCCTGCTCGGGGCCCTGGACGACGAGCAGCTGGCCGAGCTCTCACGGTTGCGCCGCCGTACCGCGGCGGCGGTGGCCGTGCTGCTGGACACCTCCAGCTGGACCCTGCTGCGCGGGGTCGGCGGCGAGTCGTCGACCGTCGCCGGCACGCCGGAGCAGATCGAGCAGCGGCAGACGCAGCTGCTGCGCGAGGCCGGCTGGACGGTCCTGCCGGCCCGCTCCGGCGACTCGCTCCCGGACCTCTGGCGGCAGGCCGACCGGGCCGCCGCCGTCGCCGCACCGGGCTCCTACTGGATCGGAAGGGACCAGGCTTGAACGGGCGTACCCGAATCGCCGTCCACGCGGCCTCGGCCACCCTGCTGACCGCGTTGTGCCTGTGGCCGCTGGTCAGTTCGGCGGCCTGGCTGATCCAGGCCGCGTTCCTGGTGCTGGTCAGCATGGGCGTGGGCCTGAGCCTGCACCGGCTGCCGGTGCCCCGGCCACTGGTGCCGGTGCTGCAACTGCTGGTACTGGTGCTGCTGCTGACCCTGATCTTCGCCAACTCCACGGCGCTGTGGGGGGTGCTGCCCGACCCGGGTTCGGTCCGGCAGCTGAACGGCATGCTGCGGCAGGGCTTCACGGACATGAGCCAGTACGGGGCTCCGGCGCCACTGAGCGACGGGCTGCGGCTGATCCTGGTCGGCTCGGTCGCGCTGGTCGGGCTGGTGGTGGACACGCTGGCGACCACGTACCAGCGGGTCGCGCTGACCGGGCTGCCGCTGCTCGGGCTGTTCTCCGTCGGCACCGGGCTGCACCTGCACGGGGCGCTGTGGTTCTGGTTCCTGCTGGCCGCCTTCGGCTATCTGTCGCTGCTGCTCGCGGAGGGCCAGGACCGGCTCTCGCGCTGGGGCCGGATCTTCCAGGGAACCCCGGCGACCATGGCCGCCGCGCCCAGCAGCAACCCGCTCAGCAGCACCGGCTACCGGATCGCCGGCCTGGCCGTGCTGGCCGGGCTGCTGCTGCCGATGGTGCTGCCGTCACTGAACACCCCGCTGGTGGGCCGGTTCGGCAGCGGCGGCGACGGCGGGAACGGCGGCAGCGGCATCATCACCGCGGTGAACCCGCTGGCCTCGCTGGCGCAGAGTCTGCAGCAGCCGGTCAACCAGAACGTCCTCAGCTACACCACCAACGCCCCCAACCTGGCCGACCAGTACCTGCGGATCGTGGACCTGGACTCCTTCAACGGGGTGTCCTGGACCACCAGCAGCCAGCAGGTGGTGAACGTGCCGCAGCAGCTGCCGGCGGTGTCGGGGCTCGACCTGGTCACCCCGGCGATGGCGGTGACCACCAAGGTCAACACCTCCCCCGACTACGCCCAGCAGTGGCTGCCGATGCCCTACCCGGCGACCTCGGTCCGGGTCAGCGGCAACTGGAAGTACGAGCCCGACGGGCGCACCCTGGTCGGCGCGGACAGCTCGCAGAACGCCGGCGGACTCCAGTACACCGTGGACAGCCTCGCCGTGCGCCCCACCACGGACCAGCTGCGGGCTGCGGCGGCCCCGCCCGCCTCGATCCAGCACACCTACCTGGCCCTGCCGAAGAACTTCCCCACCGTGGTCAGCGACCTCGCGCAGGCGGTCACCCGCACCGCGATCACCCCGTACGACAAGGCGGTGGCGCTGCAGAACTTCTTCACCACCACCGGGGGCTTCACCTACAGCACCACCGTCGCGCCGGGGACCGGCACCGACGCGATCGTCCAGTTCCTGCGGAACCGCAAGGGCTTCTGCGTGCACTACGCCGCCACCATGGCGGCCATGGCCCGCTCCCTGGGGATCCCGGCCCGGGTGTCCATCGGCTTCACCCCCGGCACCCAGCAGGCCGACGGCAGCTGGCTGGTCGGCACCAAGAACGCCCACGCCTGGCCGGAGCTGTACTTCTCCGGGGTCGGCTGGCTGCGGTTCGAGCCCACGCCGACCATCGGCGTCGCGCCCGACTACAGCACGCCCAGCAGCGCCGGCGGCGGGGCCTCGTCCCAGCCGTCCGACGGCGCGAGCGCCGGCACCGCCCCGCAGAGCACCCCGCACGCCAACCAGAGCTGCTCGGTGGTCGAACGCAAGGCGGGCGGCTGCCACGACGAGCAGCCGCTGACCCCGGCCACCACCGGAACCGGCACGAGCTGGCCCGACCCGCTGGTGCCGGCCCTGACGGCGGCGGCGGTACTGGTCCTGCTGGGGCTGCTGACGCCGATGCTGTGGCGGCTCCGGGCCCGTCGGGCCCGGCTGCGCAGGCGCGGAGCGGACGGCTCCGGCGAGAGCGCCGGGACCGAGCTCAGCGACCGGCAGGTGCTGGACGCCTGGCGGGAGCTGATCGACTCGGCCTGGGACCTGGGCATCCCGCCCGACGAGGCGGAGACGCCGCGCGGCACCGCGGCCCGGCTGTCCGAGCTGGGCGCGCTGGAGGAGGCCCCACGGGCCGCGGCGGGGCGGCTGGCCCTGGCCACCGAGCAGGTGCTCTACGCTCCCCGCGTCAGCGCGATGCCCGCACTGCGGCAGGACGTGCGCACCGTCCGCAGCGGACTGCAGGCCTCCGCGACCCGGGGCACCCGGGTCCGGGCCCTGCTGTTCCCGCCCTCGGCGGCACGCCCGTTCCGCGCCGCCCGGGCCCGGATCAGCGGCGCCGGCCAGCGCCTCCTCCCGCCCTGGCGCCGCGACTAGCGGCAGCCCGGGCCGGGGCCGGACCCCGGGGGAGCGGACGGACCGAAGAACGGACCGAGCAAGGGGCGGGGGGGGCCGGGGTGGCCCCCCCCCCCCGGGGGCGGGGGGGGTGGGGGTGGGGGGGGGGTGGGGCATGGTGTGGACGCCGGTGTTTGTAGAGGGGGGGGGGGGGTGAGTTAA
>NZ_JBGCCS010000060.1:0-27186 GCF_041262645.1 Streptacidiphilus sp. EB129 | reverse complement strand
GTGGACGGGACCTGCTGGTCGGGGAAGCCGCGGAACACCGGTACGGCCGTGATCAGCCCGCTCGGTGCCTTCCACTGCTTCGGGTTCTGCACCACCAGGGCGCAGCACGCGGACTGGGCAGGTGAGGTGGGTTTCAGGGACATATGGGTTGCCGGACCGACGGTAGAGCTCGTACATCGCCTCGACTCCGCCCTGGGCTGAACGCCCGCACTCTAATCTGACCGTGTGACGGAAGATTCGAAGAGCCTCCGGGCCGCCGAGCTGGGTATGAAGGTCACGACTGGCGCTGCTGCGGCTGCTGTCTCACTGGCGGGACCTGCGGGAGCCGTCGCTGGTGCCATCGGCAAGGAGTTGGTCGATGCTGCTGGGACCCGGTTGTTCGAGATGATCCGGCAGCGCAGGGAAGACCGTGCAGTGCAGGTCCTCGCGATCGGTGCTGCCGAGGCTCAGGCCTCGATCGACCGGTTCTCCGAGACAATCGAGAGCAGTCCTGAGCTGCTCTCCCTGCTCGCCGCAACAGTGCAGGCCGCGATGGAGACGCCCCTGGAGGCAAAGATCCGTGCGCTGGGCCGCTGCCTCGGCCGAGGAGTGAAGGACGACACACGGGTCGACGCGGAGACACTGCGTGTCCGCGGTCTGGCGCGGATCGATGTGCCAGAGGCGAAGCTCATGGAACTGCTTGCCGAGCAGCCGGGGTGGATGCCGATGGACCCGCAGAGCGGGGTGACCTCGCCGACCCGCTGGCTGGGCTGGCGCCGGGACGAAATCCTCGACAACCTTCCCGGCTTCGCCAACGTCCTCGATGCCTCCATCTCCCGTCTCGTTGCGGAAGGCCTCGCGCTCGACGCCGGGGTCGGTACCTGGGGCGGGGGCGGCCCCGGCCGAGAGCAATGGAAGCTCACCGCCTTCGGCCTCGACTGCCTGCGCCTGCTCAACGCCAACCGCTCCTGAGCGGGGTCTTCTGGTGCCCCCATTCGAATTGGTGCCCGCTCCTCACGGCGAGACATGGACCGGTGGCTGGAGGTAGGGCGTGACCCCGGAATAGGACATGCCCAAGGACACCGAGAGCAGTTCGATGTCGAGTTGGTCAGCCAGGGTGATCAGGCGGGTGGATCGCAGGATGCGGGGCAGCAGGCCGGTGGGGGCCAGGGTGTCGCGGATGTGTGCGGCTCCTGCTGGGTTGCGGGTGGTCTTGGTGCGGCGCGTGACCAGCAGGTGAGGGTTGGCTGAGCCGAGCTGGGTGCGGTGCCACTGGCAGCGTTCCAGAGCGGTCCAGGTGGCGGGGTCCAGCGGGGTGGCCACGGGACGGCCGGGGAACTGGACGCCGTGGCGGGCTGTGTCGATTGCGCAGTCGGTCAGGAAGCGCACCTCGGTGGTGGTCGCGGCGTGGAGCAGCGCGGCCAGGCCGATGAATGCCTCGTGGGGGTGGATGTCGGGGTTGGTGGTCCAGCGTTGGTAAAGGGCCCGCTGCTCGTCGGGGGCCAGGGTGGGGCCGCGGAACCCCCGGTGCTGCGCAGCGTTCAGTGCGGCGGCGGGGTCGTGCAGGACGGTGCCGGTGCGGTGGGCGTGGGCGAAGAACTGGCGCAGACCTGCGAGCCAGGCGGCGCGTCGGGCCGGGTTGCGGGCCAGGAATCTCTCCAGGTCCGCGGCGTGGACGCCCGCCCAGGTGGTGCGGCCTGGGGCATCGAGGTGGAGTGCGAGGTCGCGGATGGTGTCCAGGCGGACCTCGATGGTCTTCAGCTTGACCGGCTGCAGTCCCAGCTGGTCGCACTGGCGGCGTCGGGCGAGCAGGTCCTCGGCGAAGGCCTCCACGGCCGGGCGCAGTGGGCCGGGGATGGCGTCGAGGCGGCGGGTGCGGCGAGCGGTGGCCCGCTCGTCCTGGGGGTCGGATGGTGTCGGGAGGTGGTCACGGGCGATGAAGAAGCTGTTCAGGACGGGGCTGAGCTGGGGGTGGTGTGCCTGGCAGTGGGCGAGGAGGGCTCGGGGGTCCTGGATTGCGGTGTGCTGGAGCAGCCGGCCTGTGTGGGTGATGAGCTGGCCGGCGTAGGCGGGGTTGCGGTACGTCGTGAGGTACGCGGCGAACTCGTCCCACCAGAGCGGGACGTGGGGCAGTCGGCGGGCCCAGCCTGCGGCGCGTACGGTCACGCGGTGGGGTGAGCGGTCGTAGCAGGCCTTGCACAGGCCCCTGGCCCACTGCCCGGTCCGTGCGCAACTCCCGCACCGGGCCACGGCGGCGGTGTCCGTGTCGGAGGCGGTACAGGGGCGGCACCACTGTGTCGCGGCCCGAAGGACGCGACGCCGACCGCAGCGCCGGCACCGGCCCCTGGCGGGTGCCTCGTCGGCACGGCGGCTGCACGCCGCGCACACCTCGGCGCGCGAGCGCCTGCCGGCGCCGCAGCCGGGACACGTGCGTACGCACCAGGCGCAGCGCTGATCTGCCGTGCCCAGACGGCGCAGGTTCCCGCAGCCGGGGCACCGGCCGCGGGAACCCGCGCCGGACGGCACCGGCACGGGGAGCTCCCCGGTGCCCTGCTTCGAAGTCGCGGTCACAGCGGGGGCAGGGATCGGCGTAGCGGCGTCGCGTGCAGCAGCGCGGGGACGGGGGTGGCGGGAGCAGGCCGCGGTGGCGGTACGCAGGCCGCCACCGCGGCCGGGCTGGCGGGCGTCGAAGACGGCAGGGGTGTGTCGGTGGTGCGCAGGGTCAGCAGATCCGCCGGGGTGCAGTCCAGTGCGGTGCACAAGGCGGCCAGGGTGCGCAGCTTGATCTGCGAGGGCTGCCCGGTGAACAGCACGGACACAGAGGCGGATGAAAGGTCCAGGTGCGCGCGTTCGGCCAGCAGGCGGCGCAGCTGGGCAGCGGTCCACACTCCGCGCTCGGCCGCCGCCATCCGCAGCCGCCACCGCACCGGGGGTTCGGTGGCGGTCACTGTGCCCGAACTCGGGTCCGGGTCCGGGTCCTGGTCATCGGGCGGGGTGGTGTGCATGGTCATCAGGTCCTCCCTCTGGTTGCCGGTCATCCGACCAGGTCCGCCAGCGCCTCGGTGGTGGCGCGCTGCCAGGCGTCCTCGACGAACCGCGCCGAGGGCTTCACGTAGGCCATGGTCGAGGCGATATGCCGGTGCCCGAGAAGTTGCTGGACCGCGACCAGGTCCATCCCGCGCTCGTAGTGGTGGGTCGCGCACGCCCGGCGCAGTGCGTGCGGCGCAAAGCGGTCCGCATACGGGCGGCCCTCCCCGTCCAGCAGGCGGGCCAGGCGGTCGCGGACCGTCTCGGGCTTCAGCACGTCGCCGTGCGGGTCGGGGAACAGTGCGGCGGTGTCGGGGAACAGGGGTCGTACGTCGGCGAGGTACCAGGCCAGGACCTCCTGCAGGCCGTCGAGCAGCGGCGTCCATCTGGGGCGGGGGCCCGAGGTGTTCGCAGCCTTGCCGAACCGCACGTGCAGCCGGCCAGAGTGGCCCTGCTGGGGATGGACGTCCGCGCGGTCCAACCGGACGAGCTCACCGATCCGCACACCCGCGTGGTAGAGCGTACGCAGCAGGGCGTAGTCCCGGGCCGTGGCGCGGTAGTCCTCAGCGGTGGCGATCTGTTCGCGGGCGTGAGCGAAGAACGCCGTCAGGCGCTCGGCCGTGGGCGGAGCCCCCACCAGGGGCGAGCCCTCGCAGGCGTGCCGCTGACGGTTGAACCGGTCCAACGGGCTGCCCAACCGGACACCGAACCGTGCGTAGATCTCTGTCCGCTGACGTTCCTGCAGGAACTCGTGGAACGAGCGCAGGGCCTGCACATAGGCCCTGCGCGTGCCCGGGGCCCGGCCCTTGGCCACCAGGGCGTACATCATGGCGTCGACGTGGCCGGCATCGATGTCCCACACCGGACGGTCGAACTGCGCCAGCACCCGCGCCAGGAGCGAGGCCGAGCCACGGACCGTCGCCGGGGAGAAACCCCGCACCACCCACGTCGCCGCGAACGCCGCCACACACGCCCGCTGGAACTCCCACGGATCATCCGCCCCCGCGCCGGTACCCGGTCCCAGGACCGCCATACCGCCGTTGACCAGACACAAGTGCCGACCCGTCACTACCCCGACCCCGATCCCGTGGACGCATCTACAGGCAGCACCTGAAAAGCCCGTGTACCGCCAGACGGGTTAACGAGCCGGCACACAAACAGCAACGCCACCAGCCAACCCACCCCGCGTCCCACACCACAGTTTCGACAGCCACTGCGCCTCGTCACACACCAGCACCCGGTGCTCCCCCAGCGCACGGCGCAGCGTGCGGTCGAACTCGATCGGGTGGGCCGGCGGGCGGCCAGGCAGACCGAGCGCGTGGAACAGTTCGTGGCGCAGGTCCCGGGTCGAGGGCCGGGCCCGGAACTGGATCCGGTGCGTCAGCGCGGGCGCGAGCTCGCGAAGCGAGGCGTTGACCGCGAACGACTTCCCATGGCCGGCAGGCCCGTAGATGCAGACCATCGCCCTCGCCTCGATCGCGGCGCGGATGTCCTCCCGCACCGCCAACAGCGCCCGCGTAACGACGACCTGCGCACCCGCCAAGCGCATGTAGTGGTCCTCGCGCTCACCTGGCAGACGGCCATGACGACCCGTAGCACTCATTGGTCCGTGTCCTTGTCTACGTGACGGGATTCAGGGGCGGAAGCTGATGGTGCGGCCGGCGCGTCACCCCGGCCCGTGTCCACGCCCGTGCCAGTGCCGGGCACCCGGCGGCGGATCGGCCGGGCCCAAGAGGCCGGCGGCTCCCTGGGCGGGATCAGGTCCGGCAGGGCGCGTGCGGCCAGGTCGGCGGCACGGCGGGACGCCAGTTCCACGGCGGCCTGCTCCGCGGTCACCGCACGCAACCGTTCCGGGAGCGTGGCCGTGGTCATCGCGGCGAACCGCTCCCTGCTGTCACGGGCACTGGCCGCCAGGGCCTTCTCCTGACGGCGCCGCTCCTGCCCCCGGGCACAGCGCAGAGCGGCGCGCTCGGGCCCGGTGGCCTCGTCGGCAAGATGGGCCGTGCCCAGGTGGCTGCCGGTGACGGCGTCGAAGACCTCGATCTCGCGGTCATGGTGGGGGACGTAGCGAATCCGGACCCTGGTCCCGGCGTCGGCGTAGCCGGTCATCCAGGCGCCCACGTAGTAGCGGCCCCGCCAGCGGACCCCGCTGCCAGTCAGCGCACGGGTACGTCCGTCGCCCTCCAACGTGAACATGGCCAACTGGTCTGCGGGGACGTCCTCGATCGGCGTGGGGTCCGCCTCCCACGCCTGCAGCGGCGTTCGGCCTGCCAGCGCCTGCGAGGTGTGCTCGGTGTTCCACCAGCGCACCCAGTCCAGCAGCAGCTGCACAAATACGGTGAAGGCCAGCGGCGGGGTCGGGTCCCGGTCCCGGGCGCGCCTGCGGGGCGCGGCGGTGGGGGCGTGCCGGTAGCGGGGCAGCGAGACGAACAGCATCCGCTCCGCGCAGCGGTTGAGGTTCTCCACCGTCCCCTTCAACTCCGGCCGGTACGCGGGCAGATCCTGGACCGGTACCGCGAACGCCCCCAGCGCGGCACCCACCGTCCTCGACAGGAAGTCCCGGCCCCGGTCGACCCGCACCAACGACGGCAGTCCCCCAATCGGCCCGTACACGCCCTCGGCGTCGAAGCGGGTCAGTGCGATCCGCAGCGCCGCCAGCACCCCGTCCCGCGACGGCTGATGCGCACTGACCGCCGCCCCCGCGACCGCGCCCGTGGCGCAGTCCACGAACCAGGTCACCCACGGGCACACCAGCTCCCCCTCCAAGTCCACCTCGACCGGCACGTGCGTGTGGTCCCCCTCCCAGCACGCATTGCGCCACCGGCGCGGACGACGCAGGTGCACGTCATGCCGACGCCGTGCCCGCTCCCCGCCCTGCAAAGCCGCGCGCTGACCTGGATTCAAGTCCCGAAGTACCGCCCGCTGCAGCGTCGCCAGCGACACCACCCCCGCCACCGCGGACGCCACCACCGCCTCGTCCCCACCCCCCGCCAGCGCCCCTGCGCGGGCCTCGGCCACCAGCTCGCGGTGCACCGCAGCGGTGTTCCCACACCACCGGACCAGGCGGGCGTGCAGATCCGCGGTGAGCGTGAAACGCTCCCGCGTCACGGGACCGCTACGCCCTTCACGGGCCGCCTCCAACCACCGCCACACCGTCCGCAGCGACACCCCCGCCGCCACGGCCACCAGCCGGGCATGATCCGTCGACAACTCGCCCCGCGCATCCAACGCCAGCAAACGCCCCACCGCCTGCGCGCGCACCACCCCCACCGATACCGGCGCGGAAAGCGAACCGGGGCCGGCACCCGTCGGATCCGACACACCCTCACCCACTCCCTCGCTGGTGCCCCGCCCTCCCAGCAAGCAGCAGACCGCACCCCGGTGACACCACAAACCGCATTCCGGTGACACCAGCCGATGCGTCCGGTACAAGCACGACCCGCATGAACGCCAGGACCCGCGAGGACAAACCATCAACGATCTTGCTTAGGAAGCCGCACCAGCCTGTCCAGCGACAACGTCACCAAATGACACCATGATCACCGCACGAAAACGTCACCACTACCCAACCCACCAGCACAAACACAGTGACACTCCATGCATTTCAGCGGTGACACCAACCCGCAGATTCGCAACAGAGCGAGGAATGGGAGCCAGGAATTGGAGAAGGCGCAGCGGAATTTCGCCGGTTGCCGGGAGGAGGGGCGGGGATGGCGGTGGCCTCCGTGGTCCCTGGCAGACCCGGGAGTGGCCCGGCGCGGTCTGGTGCGCGCCGCTACGCCAGCTGCGGGAGACGCCGGCGCCCGTGGCGTCCCGTCACCCGTGGACCAGTGCCGGGCGTTGCCCAGTGCGTACGGGCCCAGGCCGCGGAGCTAGGGCATCGCGTTGGGCGACGTCCGACCCGGCCTGGGTCCCGGGCGCGGCAGCCGCTGCCGTATCCCAGGACGGAGTGAAGCTCTGGTGCATGAAGCCGGACACGCCCGTGATGCCGGCCCGGGGACCTCGATGTCCATCATGAGGACGACCGAGATCCCCGGTGGAGCCAGCATGCTGGAACGGGGGCCGCCGCCGCATGACCCTGCGCTCCGTCAACACGCCTGCACGAACCCCTAGTCCGAGGTGCCCTCGGTGTCCTCGGTGGCCTGGGCGTCGGTGGCCTCCGCCATCTTGTTGAGATCGGAGGCAAGGGTTTTGGAGTAGAAGGAGCTGGTGTCCGGGAATTCGGGGGCTGTCTCGTCCGACATCTGGAGTCCCTTCGCCGGTGACAGCGTGTTGTGAGCCTGTCACGTCTACGTGTGGTCCCATCATGCCGAAGAAGACGGCAAGGACGGTGGAGAATCCCCAACTCAGCCGGTCCCCACGTCAGCACGAGGTGCTCCCGACGAAGCGCGGTCACTCCTTGCGCCCCCGGCCCCGGATGGGCAGCGAGCCGAGCACGGCGCGCGACGACCGCCGTCCGACGGTCACCACACAAGGCATCGCCTATCTCAATGACGCAGGCCGCGCTGACACCCCGCCACATCCCCGCGCACGGCACCGCCGAGCGCACACCACCAAACAGCCCGCGCCGCCAGCCCATCAAAACCACCGACGCGCGCACCCGCCCCTACCCACCCCACCCACCATCCACCACAACACAGGACAACAGGAAGAGAGAGCGCAGAGGAGGTTGTCAGAAGTCCCGTGAGGACATACAGGCCCCCTGAGCAGGCACAACACCGAGACCCGCCACACCTACACAAGCACCCAACGGCCGGGCCTACGGCCCCCACTACGGAGGGCCCTACGGCCCCCGATACGGCCCCCTCAACGACACACCCCCGTAGGCCCCTGGCAGACCGGGGAACAGCCCGGCCGGGCCTGGTGCAGGCCCCGGACGCCAGATGCGAGAAACGCCGGCGCGGGTGACGTCCCGTCACCGGCGGACCAGTGCCAGGCGTTGCCCAGCGCGTGCGGGCCCGTGCCACTGAGCTCGCGTACCGTGCTGGGTGACACCTGTTCGGGCCTGGGGCCAGGGCGCGGAGCGGCCCTGGCCCCAGGCGATCGGTGTGTCGTTGCGGAGTTGGGCCGTGTCCTGTCGATCAGTTGTGCTCCGATCTTGTTCGCCAGAATCCGCGCTCAGTCGTCTTCGGGCAGGTGGAAGTAGACCGTCCCAGACCGCCAGGGTCCGTGCTCAGTCGTCTCCGACTCGATGACGACGTCCTGAACCTCGACTGGGCCCAACGCTTCGATCGAGTCGGCAAGGCTCCGCAAGAGCGCCGGCATGCTGTCGCAGCCCGGACCTGGAGGGTTGGCCTGGGAGAAGTGGCGAACGGTCCAGTACTCCGGCGTGCTCGTCATGGGCTTGATCGTAAGACCCGCTCGTGCCCGGCCAAAGATGTACGGGGCTGCGAGGTCGTTGAGCAGGTGCCAGATGATGACCAGGAGCGAGTGACCGACACGGTTGGCATCAGCCGGTGAGGCGGCGTTGCCAGTCCAAGGGGGTGACGGTGATGGCCCGCTGCGGATTGCCGTCCCACTCCACCGTCAGCCCGGTCGCCTCGATGGCCGCCACGACCTCCCTTCCGATCGCCGCCGTGGTCTCGGCTGAACCGTCGAACCCGCCGTACAGGAGCGCGCGGCCCTGCCCAGCAGCGACCGCGTCCGTGCACTGGTGGTGGAAGTACACGAAACCGCGCGCCCCCGGCGCGGCCTGGGCACCGATCTCCGTCTGTCCGCAGGTGCGGCAGCAGGTGAAGTTCTCCCGGGCCGTGATGCCCGCCGCCTCCAGCGCGGTGAAGGCGAGGGTGACGCGTTCCGGGTCCGTCTCGCCCGCCCAGAGGGCCTGCTCCTCGACTCGCTCCAGCCAGAGCCGGTCGGCCAGCAGCCTCGCCTGTGCGGGCGAGACGGGTCTGCGGTCAGGCGAGACGAGGTACTCCTCAGCGAGTTCGGCCAGCTCCGCCCGGGTGGCGTACCCGCCGGCGATCACCTCGCGGATACGGGCCTCAAGTAGCTCACGCTCCCCGTCCTCCAGATCCAGCGCGGGCACCGGAGCCAGGACCGGTCCCAGGTCCAGCAGCTCCCAGGCGATCCCGGCGTCCCAGTCGTCGTTCAGCCGGGCCCAGCCGGTCATCGCCGCGATCACCGACTCAGGTCCCTCGATTCTGGCCTGGAAGTGTCGGTCGGGCGCGCCGTCGCGGTGCTCCAGGATGTAGCCCTCCCCGGCCCGGTGCAACACCTGGATGTAGATGTCGGGCAGGTCCGGTATCCGCTCGACGACCAGGAACGTGTCGCCCCGGTCGCCGATCCGGCGGACCAGCGCGGCGAGATCGGACGCGGCCACCGGATGGCAGCGCTGACTGTCTTCCCTCTGCACGGTGATCGCAAGCATGGAGCACACTCTGACACGCGCCCCCGACAACCCAGCCGACGTCCGGCCACCGACAGGCAAGCAGCCCAGCATCGGGGATCCAACAAGCCAGCCACGACACGCGCGCTCGCCCGCCTCGATGCCATCGCCGTCCGCCAGGGCCTGCACGGCCAGGGCACAAACCCGCTCCCGACCGCAGCGCGACTACCCGGAGCTCCTCGACCGCCGCAAGACCCCGAACGCATCGCAGCCAACCGAGACCACACCCCGACACCCGCCCCCACAACCCGCCCACGACCCTCAAACACCACCTGACCCAACTCCCCCACCCGACGCCCACGAAAGCAGGCCACCCCACCAAGGCACGGCCACCCCGGGGCAAGCGCCGTGCCGAACCCCGCCCCGAGCCGCCCAGCCAACCCGACCAACACCCAATGAACTGACCACCCAACCCCACCTGCACCGATCCCAACAACTCCACGAAAGTCACCCACAAACCACCCACCCACCTACCTGATGACACCAGGTCAGACCACACGACCACCCGTCATGACCACCGGGCGCGGACAACTGCGCACAGTGCAGGTACACCGGCCGGCTCTTCACTGACTTCTGTGAGCAACGCGAGCCAGCGCTCCGAGGTCGCAGCGGGGTTTTGACCGCCTGGGGTGCCCGGGCCGCTGCCGCGTGGCTCAGGCCCGCACGCGCTGGCCAACGTCAGCACTGGTCCTCGGGTAACGGGACTGTTGGCCCGCCAGCTGAGGAAGAATCAAGGGACCTGACATCACTGGAGGTTGCACATGACACTCACAAGCGGCGCGGCCCAGCTGTTCGTCGACGAGAATTACGCCGGTGCCAGCATGATCCTGGCCGAGGGTGCCTACAACATCGAGCGCCTGGACGCCCCGGACGCCGTGGGCAACGACACCGTAAGCTCCCTGACGGTTGTCCCCGGCTACCAGGTCACCGTCTACACCGACGCCGACTTCGGCGGGGACAGCACGACTTTCACCACCGACACCCCCTACGTTGGTGACGACCTCAACGACAAGATCTCCTCCGTCGTGGTCGTCAAGACGACGACGGCCAGCAGCAGCGGCTTCACGGGTGCGGCGGACCTCGGGGGAAGCAGCAGGGCGCTCTTCCAACTCGAAGCCGGCTTCACCAACACTACCGGCGCGTTGCAGGGTGACACGGGATCCACCGCCCTGTTTTGATCGTTTAGTGGGCTTCGGGTTGGTGGACTGTCGCAGGGCGTGCTGCGGTCGCTGGTGGGGTTGTCCGTCTCCGGGATAGCCCTTGCAGGCTCGCTGAGCGGGCAGAACACCCGCCCGCTCCCGTAGGGCGCGCGCACCCTACTGCAGGGCATACGACACCCCATACGGCATCCCAGTGGGCAGGGCCTACGGCACGGCATACGGCGTCCCGGCCTTGCCCAGCGGCATCCCGCGGCGAGCGATTCCACTGCGACCCAACTGTCGCCGAGGACTCGCGGTGTCAGGTGTCGGAGGATTCGGTGGTGGCCTTCTCCAACTCCCGGAGAAGCACCGCGCGGCTGGCCGCTCGCATGTCGGCAACGTCCTCGTCGCGGAATGTGCGGGCCGGCTCTTCCTGGGTGGGGCAACGGCGTGGGTTCACGCCCCGGCACCAAGGGACAGGGGCTGACCCGCACGTCCCAGCAGTCGTTGAACGCCAGCGAGAGCAGCGCGCAGGCGCGGCGCAGTGGTACCCGGGCTCGCTGCATGGCTATCTGAGTGTCGTAGGCGCGTTCTGGCCCGGTCGCCTGGATGGGCCCAGGACTGAGCACCCACTGCCCCGTCGTCATCGCACCCACCACCCCGGCGACAGCCCCAGCCGACACCAAACGCCAGCCCACGACAGCGAAGAACACCCACCATGCCACTCTCATGACAGCAGCACCCAAATCCCCAGGGCACAGCTGACCAGCTAAGACGGCACCCTAGCTGACATACCGTCACTGACGGCACGCCCACTGACACCAGACCGGCATGTCGCAGGCGAGCGGGCGCCAGCGGCACGTGGAGCGGTTCGAGCATGAACATGGTCATCGAAGCGCCGAGAGCACTTCTCGATGTCCGGATGCTTAGTCAACGACGGTGGCGGCACCCCTGTGTCCAGCGACGTCCCGGTCGGCCGCCTCCCAACGGCCGCCTCCCAACGGCCTCCGCTCACCTGGGCTCAGAGCCGGGCTTGGGCCTGGTCGGCGATGTCGCGGACCGAGTCGGCGATGGTCACGAACTCCTTCTTGAGGATCGCTCCGTGGTTGGCGGCGACCTTGACGCTCGTGATGTTCGGGTTCCGGGTGGTCACCCCGTCGAGGCTGGTGCGGATCCGCTCCTGCTCGTCGCCCTTGCTGCCGAACGACGTACCCGAGGCGACCACGAAGCGGGTCGCGACGCTGATGTTGTCCAGGACCGGGCCCAACTCGCGCTCCCGGGACAACCGGCCGAGCTCGATGTTGCTCTCCGCCTGCTCGGCCGCGCTCATCCGCGGGGTCAGACCGGTCGGGCGCAGCAGCGGGGTGAACCAGCCCATGCGGCGGAAGAGCTTGCGGATCCGCTCCTCCATCGCCTCGTCCAGCCAGTCGTAGGGGTAGGCGCCGTCGACCAGCACCGCGCCGATCGCGCGCTCGGGGTTCCGGCTCGCCCAGTGGGCCGCGACGAACGCGCCGTAGGACCAGCCGGCCACCAGCGCCCGCTCCACGCCGCGCGCGGCGAGGACCGCGTCGACGTCACGGACAGCGGCCTCGAACGAGTAGTCCTTCGAGCGCCCTGACCTGCGGCCGCGGGCCCGCTCGTCGAAGGTGATGTGCCGCCACTGCTGCGTGCCGAGCTCCGCGATGACGCGCCGCCAGTAGCCCTGGGTGGCGAACTGGCCGTTGCAGTAGACCACCGGGACGCCGGCGCCGCCGGTGTCGGCGGCGGCCAGGGCGGTGTCGTGGACCGGCACCATGCCGCTCCACGCCACGTCGGCTGAAGAGCTGCTGGTGTTGTTCGTCATGATGTTCCCCTTGCGTCTCGTGGCGGATCTGTGGTGCGGGACCGGGTGGCCGGCCGGGCCGTGGGCGTTCAGCCGTGGACCCGGCCGGCGGTGATCGTGGCGCGGGCGGGCGTGTTCGCCGGGGTCACAGGCTGCGGGCGGTGATGTCGCCCATGCCGGTGGTGGCCCGGATGTCCAGCACGGCGGTGCCGTCGTTCTTCAGCGCGTTGCTGACCCGGCCGTGACCGGTGCCCGCGTCCAGGGATGCCGAGGCGCCGGCGGCGGCGCCAACGGTGATGTCGCCCATCTCGGTGCGCAGCACCACCGCGCCCCGGCTCGCCTCACCGATCTTGATGGCGCCGCGGGCGGTGCTGATCTGGCCGGGGCCGCTGAGGCTGCCGACCTCGACGTCGCCGTCGACGGCGGTCAGGCGCAGGCTCGCGGCCTCGTCGACCTTGATCTGCTTGTAGGCGCCCTCGAAGACGACGTCGCCGAGGCGGCCGACACCGCGGAACTCGGTGCTGGCGGTGTGCGCGTCGAGGTGGGAGCCGGACGGCACCTGGACAGTGACCTCGACCGACCCGGTCGGGCCGAAGTACTGGTTCTTCGGCCCGGCGGCGCGGATCGTCAGGACCCCGTCGGCGAACTCGACCGCGACCTGCTCGGCAGCCCTCACGTCCCGGCCCTTGCCGGGGTTGCTCGGCCGGACCTCGACCGTGGCGTCGTGACGGTCGGCGGCGATGACCTGGATGCGACCCGCGGGGACCTCCACAACGGCGGAGACCGGGGCGGCGGTGGCGAACTTCTGCATCGTTCTCTCCTTGCGTGCACTGTGTTTCTGACATCGAGAACGCTACGTTGCATTCGCACAACTGGCAACAACTCCGCTGCACCAGATCAGCGTTCTTGCAGGCCAAAGGCCAAATATCGTTGCATCGAGTGAGAACTTAACGCAATGAAGGCGCGCCCCGCGTTGCATTGACATGGAAGTGAACGCTACCGGTGCGAGGCTGGTACCTCTCGAAAACGGGGTGCTGGGAGGCCCGCACAGCGCCTGGGCGCCAAGGCGGGTCCGGGACGTACACCGCCACCCGACACGGCAGGGGACGCGCCGACCACGAGGCGCGGCGAGCGGGCGCCAGCGGCACGTGGAGCGGGCCGAGCCCGTTCAGGGCGGCCACCGCGTTTCGCAGGAGCACGCCCCGGCCGCAGACCGTGCAGAATCCCGGTCCCCCCGTCGCTGCCGCAACCCCCGGACAGCCCGGCGCCCCAGACGAGCCGAGCGCCTATCCCGCTGCCGTGCGCCCACGCCGCGCGAGTCCCGCGAGAAGGTCCCACAGGATCCAGACCCCAGACTTAACGAACCGTCGGATCCTCTTCTCCACCGGCCGACGGCGTGGGCGCAGAGCCGGTCTCCAAGGAGACGATCGTGACCAAACCCAACACCGACCAGCAGCGAGCCAGGGAGCCGCAGCAGCCCGATGGCATCGGCCACCACGAAGCACTCAACCGGGTGCGCGAAGACAAGCAGCACGAGCCGAGGATCAACTCCAGCGCTGTACTGACCGACTCCACCCTCACCGCCCTCGAAGCGGCCCACAGTGCGCGTGCATGGCGTGCCACAAGAGCACGGGCTTCGACGAGCGGGCGTTGCACCTGATCGACGTGAGCGGACGGACGCCTCGATCCCGTCCTGTGCTCCTCCCGCGCCAAAGCGATCGGCAACGCCGTCGCCCACATCCCCGCGCTCCCTGCCCCGGACCCCGATGACCCGGACACCATTGTGCCGTCGGCAGGAGTCGGGCGTGCCCCCGGACCGCCCCGCGTCCTGACCGCCCCGCCCGCACGCACCCTCACCGAGCCAGGTGGAACTCCCAAGCCGGGCAGTCGAGCTCGCGCAAAGGCGCGGACGGATCACGATTCGCAGGTGCCCTCTCTGCCGATGCCGGAGCAGACGGTAGCCCTCGGTCGCCCTCACCGGCGGCTCCTGCCGCACCCGCTGGCGACGCGAGCATTTCGCGGGAGAGAACCGCACCGGCCTGCACATCCCCGCGCACGGCACCGCCGAGCGCACACCACCAACCAGCCCGCGCAGCCACCACCAAAACCACCGACGCGCGCACCCGCCCGCCCTTACCCACCATCACCACACAGGACAACAGGAAGAGTGCGCGCACAGGGGGTTGTCAGAGTCCCCGCGAGGACATACAGGCCCCCTGGGCAGGCACGACGCCAAGGCCGGCCACACCCGCACAACCGCCCAACGGCCGGGCCTACGGCCCCCACTACGGACCGCCCTACGGCCCCCGATACGGCCCCCTCAACGACACACCTCCGGACCCCCTGGCAGACCGGGGAGCAGCCCGGCGCGGCCTGGTGCAGGCCCCGGACGCCAGCTGCCGGGGACGCCGGCCCCGTGACGTCCCGTCACCCGTGGACCAGGGCCCGGCGTTGCCCGGCGTGTACGGGCCTGAGCCATGCGGCAGCGGTCCGGGTACCCAGGCGGTCAAGAACACCGGACACACGCGCACCCTGACACCGGCCGCCGACTGCATGGGGCCCGCGCTTCTTCTCGAAGCGTGATCCAGGGGGCGCGGCAGGCTGGGGGCTGGCCGTTCACGGTCAAAGCCATGTGGGCGATGACGTTGTCCCAGAGGTCTTCCAGGGCGTCGACGGCGTCGTCCCAGATGAAGCGGACCTGCCGGTCCTGGACCCTGCGGGTTGTCGCGGTGGCACGGCTCGTCGATGACGTGAAGGTGTACGGCCGGTCCGCTATAGTGGCGCTATGGCGAAGACGACGATCCAGGTCGACACCGGAACACGCGACCAGCTGGCGGCGCTGGCGGCGGAGCAGGGCACCACCATGGGAGCCCTGCTCGCCTCCTGGGCAGCCGAGCACCCCACCTGTGAACAACGGGAGGAGCGTGTCCGCCAGGGCCGGGAAGCGATGCGCGCGCACACTCCCCACGCGCTCTCCGACGAGCAGCTCGACGCTCTGCCGAACGTCCTGGAGCGTCTGCGCGCGCTGGTCGGGGACGCCGCCGCGTGATCCTCCTGGACGCGACCGCTGTCCGCGCGTTCTGGAACGGGCACGCCGCGCTGACCCGGCTTGTCGACAACAGCACTGACGGCGCCACCCCGGTGCTCGTGCCGGCGGCGTGCCTGCAGGAAGCCGAGACCCATCTGCCCGGCAGCGGGCCCACGATCCTCGCCCAGCCCTGCATCCAGGTACTGCCGCTCGGCCAGGTCTCCGCCGTCGCCGCGGGCGTCCTGGCCCATGAACACCCCGAACTCACCACCGGACAGGCCCATGCGCTCCAGTGCGTCCTGCCAGACCTGTCGCACCCCGCCGGGCACGTCATCCTCAGCACCGAGCCAGATGCCTACCCCCATGGCGTCCCGGCATTCAGCATCGACCACCCCGGACTGCTCGGACCCTGACGCTGCACTGTGCCCAACGCGCCAGACGCCGCCGCACGCCCACAACCGCTGCCCCGGCACTCGGCATCTGACCCGTCAACGACGGGAGTGCCAGCCGTCCATGGGCGGCTGGCACTCGCCTCGTTGACAGCACCCCAACATGGGCAGGCGCAAGGCCGCTGGCAGGAACGTCCGACCGCGCCCAGGCCCCAAGACCCAGCACGGGCGCAGCGAACGCCGAACCGTTGCCCGGTGGCCGCTGACGGCACCGTGATGACCCTCGGAACGCGGCCGGCCGCACCCCTCGATCTCGCCCGCTGCGCCCTGGTGCAGCGGCGCAGCCTGGCGCCGGAAACCCGATCACCATCGCCCCGGACGTGTCGTATCCGGCCGCACTCGCGCTGACCGGGATCGGCTCGCTGGCGAGCGGCACCTGACGCGCGGTGAACGTCCAGCGCTGCCGCCACGCCCACTGCCAGGCCACCTGCGCCGAACGGCTCACTCCTGCGGCCCTCTCGTTCGCCGAGGCGATCCTCACCAGCACTGACAAGGAACCGTTCTCCCCGCCATCCCGGTGGCCCCACCCGCCTTCGCGTGCATGTAGATCCTGAGGCGCGGCGAGGCAGCGGGGCCGGTGCACCGACACCACTCGGCACACCGGCCCCCACCAAACGGCCACGAGGGACGGCCTCCCCCGGTCCAACGAGCAGCCAGGCACGCCGTCACGCAGCCGCTGGTGTCAGCGACGGTTCGGGCACGGTGACCCTCTTCGGTTCCGTGGCGGACCCGCAGACGGCCGCGAAGGTCATGGTGGCCGCGGTAAACGTCGCAGGCGTCTCCGCGCTGAACGCGGATACCTTCGACCCCCAGCCCCCGGCCACGTTCTACACGGTCCAGTACGGCGACAACCCGCCGAAGATCGCCGCGCAGCAGTACGGCGACCCCAGCCGGTCCGACCTGATCTACCAGGCCAACAGGCCGATGCTGCCCAGCCCCGACAAGCTCTACCCCGGGCAGGTGCTCGTGATCCCACAGCAGTAGCCGGCCCGCCACGGCGTACCCGGCCGGGCCGCCCGACACGCGTAGAGAGGCCACCTCCCACCACCAGGCGCGCCCATGCCCGCCCTCCCTTCACTCCGTCACGGGCCAGGCACAACCAGGGGGTGTCCGTCTCCGGGAGTGCCGTTGCGGGCCCGCTGAGCAGGCAGAGCACCCACCCGCGCCCGAGGGGCGCGCGCACCCTACGGCAGGACATACAACACCCCATACGGCACCCCAGTCGGCAGGGCCTACGGCACGGCTTGTGGCATCCCGGTGCTACTCCGATCGGGTGGCGCGGCGCGCCGGCTGCCGGGAGCAGGGGGCGGGGATCGAGGCAGCCTCCGTGGTCCCGGGTAGACCCGGGAGCAGCCCTGCGCGGCCTGGTGCGGGCGGCTGGACGCCAGCCGCGGGAGAGGCCCGCCCCGTGACGTCCTGTCACCCGTGGACCAGTGCCGGGGCGTTGCCCAGCGCGTACAGGCCTGGGCCGCTGAGCCGGCCTGGTCCCGGGGCCCCGATGTCCATCATGATGACGATCGAGATCCCCAGGTGGAGCCAGCATGCTGGAGCGAGGGCCTGTTGTTGTTTGAGTTCTGCTCCGTCAGCACGGCAGCGTGGAACCCTAGTCCGAGGTGTCGTCCTCGGGCTCCTCGACGCTCGCCGCCGCCCCGGAGGAGAGGCTCTTGGCGAGCTGCTCGGTGAGGGAATTGGACGAGGGGGCAATCTCGTCTGACATCTGGGCCCCTTCGCTGGTGACAGCGTGTTGTGGGCCTGTCACGTCTACGTGTGGTCCCATCATGCCGAAGAAGAGGGCAAGGACAGTGGAGAATCCCCAACTCGGCCGGGCCCGATGTCAGCACGAGGTGTTCCCGACGATGCGCGGTCACTCCCTGCGCCCCCTGGCTGGCAACGGATGGGCAGCGAGCCGAGCACGGCGCGCGACGACCGCCGTCCGACGGTCACCACACGAGGCGTTCGCGCACACAGGCCGCGCTGACGCCCCGCCACATCCCCGCGCACGGCACCGCCGAGCGCACACCACCAACCAGCCCGCGCAGCCACCGTCAAAACCACCGACGCGCGCACCCGCCCGCCCCTACCCACCCCACCCACCATCCACCACCACCCCACAGGACAACAGGAAGAGTGCGCGCAGAGGGGGTTGTCAGAGATCCCACGAGGACACACAGGCCCCCTGAGCAGGCGCAACACCGAGGCCCGCCAGATCCACACAACCACCCAACGGCCGGGCCTACGGCCCCCACTACGGACGGCCCTACGGCCCCCGCTACGGCCCCCTCAACGACACACCTCCGCGGCCCCTGGCAGACCGGGGAGCAGCCCGGCGCGGCCTGTGCAGGCCCCGGACGCCAGCCGCGAGAAAAGCCGGCCCCGTGACATCCCCTCACCCGCGGACGAGTGCCGGACGTTGCCCACCGCGTACGAGCCCGTGCCACTGAGCTCGGGTAACGCGCTTGGTGACGCCCCGCCCCGCCTGGGTCCCCGGCGCGACAGCAGCCCGGACATGCGCCATCCCGGGTGAGGCCCGAATTTCACCGGAAATGATCATGATTCGCTGGCGCTGACCGGGCAGGATCGTGGTTGTGCCCGCCGTCCTGCAAGAGCATCTGCCGGTACGACGGGGCGGCTATCGTCAGCGCATGCATCCAAAGGTGATCTTCTTTGACCTCGGGGGCGTCGTCTGCCGGTTCCATCGAGAGCGGCGGCTCGCCGCTCTCGGCGAGGCATGCGGGGTCACTCCGGAGCAGGTGGAGAGCGAACTCTACGCATCCGGGCTCATCTCGCGGTGGGATCTCGGCCTCGATAGCTCCTCGGAGATCCACCGCACGATTCAAAAGGAGCTGGGGTTTCCGGGGAACATCCGGGCGCTCCAGGAGATCTGGTGCCGTGCCTTCGACCCGGATCCGGAGGTGCTGATGCTGGTGGACAGCGTGCGTCCGCTCCGCACCGCCCTACTCACTGACAACGACCCCCTGCTCCTGGACGCGCTCCCGGATCTGCTCCCCCAGGTGGCCTCCCGTTTCGACGCCTTGCTCTTCTCCTGCCGCCTTGGGTCAACAAAGCCCGAGCCGACGGTATTCACCCAGGCAGTCGACATCATGAGCGCCGCCCCCGGGGAGGCAGTGTTCATCGATGACAGGGCTGACAACGTCGCTGCCGCCCGCGAGTTGGGGATCGCCGCGATCCACTTCCGCGACGCCAGCGCACTCGGTGCCGATCTGGCCGCACTGCTGCCCCGGTGATCATCGGCAACGCGTGAGCAGGTCGCGGAGCGGTTGCCTGACGGTCCGGCCGTGTCAGCGCTCACGTAATGGGGCCAGCAAGGCCGTAATCGCTCACGTAATGGGACCAGTGGATCGACGCCCGGGACGACGTCGCGCTCGTCGCCGTCAACGCCGCGACGGCGAACGCACAAGCAAAAGCAGCAGCTGGAGCTGGAGCTGGAGCAGGGTGGTCCACTCCGTGCGAGGGCAAGCACCGGTTCGCGCGGGGATCCGGAAGGACAGCAGCCGCTCGTCGTCCCCCGGTCCCATTACGTGAGCGCCCACACCTCATCAGAAGCCGGGATGATGCGTTCTGTGGTCCCTGCCCGCATGGCCGCCCGGCCAGCACGTTGGTCGGCGTGCGGGGCGGGGAATCATACTTTCGCCAGGTATGTCGAAGGGAGGCGGTAGTGGATCGGCACTTCCTGCACAGGCGTTCTCACCCCGCGGATCAGGCCGGGGGTGTGGATGCGGGGGAACGCGCGCGGGTGCTCGCGGAGCTGGCCGGCGGCAGGTCCCTGGCGCAGGTCCTGGACGGTGGCGCCGCGGTGGTGGACGCGCTGCCGGTGCGTGACCTGCTGGAGGCGCTGCCGTGGGTCGACGCGATCCACGCCGGGCAGCTGATGCACGAGCTCGGGATCGCCGAGCGCCGCACGGTCGGCGAGCTCAGCGAGCGGCAGCGCGGGCGCCTGCGGCAGCTTTTCGGACCCCCTGCCGTGGCCTGAACCGGGCCGGGGCCTGCCGCCTGCCGGTCACAGCTGGAGGACGACCAGGGCAGTGTCGTCGGTGACCCCGGCGGGCGGCAGCAGGTCCCGCAGGACCGCGTCGGCGAGGCTTTCGGGGTCGGCGCCCAGGTGGCGGGCCAGGGAGTGGGCCAGCTGCCGCAGGCCGGTGTCGATGTCCTGGTGGCGGCGTTCGACCAGCCCGTCGGTGTACAGCACCAGGGCCTCCCCGGGGGTGAACGCGGTGCTCGCCTCGGGGCGGGGGCCAGGCTCCGGGGAGGCGTCCAGGGGCGGGTCCAGGGCCTGGTCGAGCCAGGTGACGGTGCCGTCCGCGTGCAGAAGAGCCAGCGGGGGGTGACCGGCGCTGGAGTAGGTGATGGTGCCGGTGTCCCAGTCGATGAAGCACGTCACCGCGGTGGTGGACTCCGCGCCGTCCACGAAACCCGCATAGCGCCCCAGCACGTCCAGGGCCTGGGCGGGACCCTCGGCCACCCGGGAGGTGGCCGCGAGCGCGCTGCGCAGCTGGCCCATGACGCCGGCGGCCTCCAGGCCGTGGCCGACCACGTCGCCGACCGAGACCCCGACGCGGTCGCCGCCGACAAGGTCAGTGATGTCGTACCAGTCCCCGCACACGTTCAAAGCGCCGGTCGCGGGCCGGTAACGCACCGCCGCCCGGTGCCGCCGCAGCGGCCTGTGCTGCGGGAGCATCGACTTCTGCAGAGCCAGCGCCACCTCGCGCTCGCGGGCGTGGGCGGCGCGCAGGCGCTCGTTGACCTGCTGCAGCTCCCGGGCCCGGGTGTACAGCTCCGCCTCCAGCACCCGGTGCCGGCCGCCTCCGGGCAGACCGCGGGCGCGGATCAGCTCGGTGACCTCCTCCACCCGGTGCACCACCAGCACCACGTGCCCGCCCTCGTCCAGCACGGGAGCGTTGACCGCGCTCCAGTACCGCTCCTCCCACTGCCCTGGCCGCTCCACCGACTGCACGTCGTAGCGCTGCGGGGCCATGCTGTCGCGCTCCCCGGTGGCCACCACCCGCCGCAGCGACGCCTCCAGATTCCGCGAGCCGCCGGCGGGGTTGCCGGGACTGTCGGGGAAGACGTCGAACAGGTACCGGCCGATCAGCTGCGCACGGAGGCGGCCCGACACGCGCACGAACTCCCCGTTCGCGTCCGCGAACACCAGCTGCGGGGTCAGCAGCGCCACCATGCCCGGCAGCCCTTGGAACACCGCCCGGTAGTCGATGCCGGCATCCGTCACAAGCAGCCCCCTTCGCCCTGATCGATATCCCGCTTCGCTGCCGGGCCGGGCGGTGCCGGTCACGGGCCATATCGGGCTAAAAAGAACATTATCGCCGGTCCAGGCTTGACCGCTCCATCACGGCGGACCGGCCCGCGCAGAGGCCGGTCCATCCCGGAGGACGGGGCCTGCGGGTTCACTGCGATGATCTCCGGAAAGCCACTACAGGTGGCGCAGGACGACGCCGGGCCCAGGAAGGCCCAGGGAGGGAGCCGGATGCGCGCCGCCTATCGTGAGGAGCTCGCCGCCATCACCACCGGGCTGGAGCAGATGGCCCGGTTCGCCGCCTCGGCCATAGGCCGGGCCACCACCGCCCTGCTGGGAGCAGACCTGCAGCTCGCCGAGAGCGTGATCGCGGCCGACGACCGGCTCGACCAGCTCCAGCGCGACCTGGAGGAACGCGCCATCGCCGTCCTGGCCCGCCAGCAGCCTGTCGCCACTGACCTGCGCACCGTGGTAGCGGCACTGCGCATCAGCGCCGACCTGGAACGCTCCGGCGACCTGGCCCAGCACGTGGCCAAACAGGTCCGCAGGCGCTACCCCGACAGCGCCGTACCCAACGAACTGCACGCCACCGTCCTGGAGATGGGCCAGCTCGCGCAGCGCCTCATGGCCAAGGCCGCCGACATCATCGCCACCCGGGACCTCGACGCGGCCCTGCAACTGGAGCAGGACGACGACGCCATGGACGACCTGCACCGCGCCCTGTTCCGCCGACTGCTCGACGACCGCTGGCAGCACAGCGTCGAAGCCGCGGTCGACGTCACCCTCGCCAGCCGCTTCTACGAACGCTTCGCCGACCACGCCGTCTCCGTCGCCAAACACGTCATCTACCTCGTCACCGGCGAACACACCGACAACCCGCCACCAGGCACAGGCCCCGCATAGTCCCGAAACACCTCACTCCCTCGTCAACACCACCTCACCCGCAGGACAGGCGCGCAGGTGCCTGTCAACCTCCCCTCCCCGAGCACGCGGCACGCCGACTGCGGCAACGGCCCAGATGCCCGCCACGTCGCCCAGAAGGTGATCGGGCCTGCCGTGCGCGAGGCACGGGCCGCGGCGTGGTCCTGGGACCGCATCCCCGCCGCCCCCGGCGGATCGCCCAACGGTGAGACGCAACTTCGGCAGCGGCGAGTAGCAGTCACCGACCGGGCCGTCCTGCGGGACACCCCAGGATGGCTTCACCACGTGTCTGCGGCTCAGCCGGTCTCACAGTGTCAGCGCTCACGTAATGGGACCAGCAAGGCCGTAATCGCTCACGTAATGGGACCAGTGGATCGACGCCCGGGACGACGTCGCGCTCGTCGCCGTCAACGCCGCGACGGCGAACACACAAGCAAAAGCAGCAGCTGGAGCTGGAGCAGGGTGGTCCACTCCGTGCGAGGGCAAGCACCGGTTCGCGCGGGGATCCGGAAGGACAGCAGCCGCTCGTCGTCCCCCGGTCCCATTACGTGAGCGCCCACACACCGCGACGGCGGCGTCCTGGGCGCTGGGGAACCAGCGCAGCGGATGGCTACTGCTGTCGTGCTCGTGCAGGTAGCGGGTGCCGGTGACCGCCAGCCAACGCGTGCCCACCCGCTCCACCCGCCCGCCACCAGCCGCCGATGACGCACCCGAAGCACCGTCGCGTACTGCCGCCACCCCGCGACATCCCAGTGCGGCCACAGCCCGGGCTCCACCAGGGGCATCGCCAGGTCCGGACTCCCCAGCCGCACCGCCGGGTCCGCCGACGGCACCGCAGGCGCCCCGGGGCCGGGGCCGGCCTCCTGGGCCAGGTGCCCACCCGGCAGCGCGGCCGGGTCGATGAAGGCGACCAACCGGGCGAACTCCTCCAGCCCCGCGTCCCACGGCAGGACATCAGCTCCGCTGTCCGGGCGCAGCTCGGCGGAGTTCCGGCGGGCGGCCCGGAACAGGCGCGCCAGGTGCACCGAGGCGTAGAAACGCAGCTGCGCCAGCGCCTTGTCGGGGTCCTGGCCCGTCTCCAGCTCACGGAGGAAGAGCGCGACCTGCTGGGTCAGCTGGTCACCCAGCATCTCCACGACCCGGCGCGGCGTCGCCTCCTCCAGGTCCTCGCCGTCCTGCGCGTCATCCCCGCCGCGGCCTCCGGCAAGACCCTGGGCCGCCCGGCCGTGCTCACCGGGGACCGGGCGACCGATGCTGTCGAGGCCTACCGCGAGGGGGCCGCGGTGAAGGGCCTCGCCCGGCAGTACGGCGTCTCGCCCAGGACGATCCGCCGCGCGCTCGACGCCGCCGGCGCCCGCGACCTGCCCGACACCCCCGAGCTCCCGGGCGACACTGTCGGCGCGGAGCCCGCGCAGCAGCTGCCCGCGCCCGGCACAGCGGTGGTCCTCGATGTTCCGGGTCTGCTCGCCGACCACCTTCGGGGCAACGAGGACGCCGCCGTTCGCGAGGTTCTGCGGGCTGGCCGGACCGTCCGTCGCGGGCAGGGCTACTCGGTGCGCGTCGCTGCCCCGCTCGCGTTGCACCAGGTCGTGCTTGCGCAGTGCGCCGCCCTCGCCGGTGAGGGCGGCACCCCGGCCGGGCGCAAGGCGTGCCGCGCCTACGCCGATCGGATCGCCGGTGCCGTGCGGACATCTTGACCGGCGCCCATCGCCGTCAGGTCCTTCGGCGGTGCGGTGCATCGGGTGACGCTGGGTGCGATCGTGCGTCGGACGGTGCTCGGGGGGACTACTGTGGCTCGGCGTGACGAGCTTTCTGTGGCACCGCTCCTGGCCCGCTCCCGAGGTTCTGCCGGTGCGTCAGGTGTACGCGTGGATCGTGGACGAGGACGCCCGGGTGCTGCTGCTGGAGATGCCCGGCGGCTGGAACCTGCCGGGCGGCACCCCGGAGGACGTCGACCGCGACTGGCAGGCGACGCTGGAGCGCGAGGTGCTGGAGGAGGCCGACGTGGCGGTGCGCGATGTGGTCCCGATCGGCTACCAGGAAGTGCGGCCCGATGCCGGTGAGGCGTTCGCGCAGCTGCGGGTCGCGGCCAGGGTGGACCGGTGGCTCCCGTCGACGCCGGACCCGGACAACGGCCTGGTCTACCCGCGGGTGTGGGTGCCGCTGGGCGAGGCTGCCGAGCGGTTGGGGTGGGGTGGGCCGGGCCGGGCTCAGGCGACTGCCGCCGCCCAGGTTGCGCTGACGCTCTACGGTTTCGCCGCCGCGGCCCCGGTCGCCCAGGGCGACAGGGCGGCCAGCACCCCGGTGATGCAGTTCGTGTAGTCGCGTCCGGCGACCAGGTGTTCCCCGGCCTGCCGCAGTCGCGCGGCCTCGTTCGGGGGCGCGTTCAGGGCGCGGCCGATGGCCAGGGCCAGGGAGCGCGGGTCGTCCGGGGCGGCGCCGTAGCCGGTGGTGTTGTCGATGACGGTCTCGGCGAGGCCGCCGGCGGTGGTGGCCACGACCGGTCCGGCTCCGGCGGCGAAGGCTTCGAGCGGGATGCGACCGTGCAGATCGACGCCGCGCGAGCGCCCACACCCACGCTGGCGCACGCTGGAACTATGCGCAAGATCCTCGTTCCAGGCATCTGCGCGGCCCTATTGACCCTCGCAGCGTGCACTAGCACCACCCATACGGCGATCAACGCCCCCAGTCCCACCGACACCTCCACCTCCGCCCCTGCCACCGCCGACAGTAACTACCCATCAATCCCCACCCTTCCAGCGCAGCCGCCTGCCCCGACCGACACGCCAACTCCAACGCCGGAGTCCGTACCACCGACCGACACACCAACGCCGGAGCCCGTACCATCGCCCGACACGGTCACCTACGTCGTCACCGGCTCCAGCGGCGCGAACGTGATGTACGGGCCAGCAGGCAGCAGCAGCCAAGGCCAAACACCGATGAACATCACCCAGCCCCTCGGCACACCGTTGTACTACTCGATCTACGCCCAGCTCCAAGGCGGAGGGACCGTCTCCTGCCACCTCGAAGTCGACGGACAAGTCATCTCCCAGTCCACAGCCACCGGCGGCTACAACATCGCCATCTGCGAGATGATCGACCTCAACGGGCAGTGGAAGGACGCCAACGCCGCCCCCTGAACCCCGAGTTCATCAGTTGGCAGGCACACGGGTCGGTTGGATCTTGGGGCTGACCTGGGGGAATGGGCGTGAGGTGCCGTCGGGGTCGTGTGTCCACGGCCCTGTGATATGTATTGCCTGGTCAGGGGCTATTCGGGGGTCTGGAGGTCGCTCATCTTTGGCGGCATGGGCACTTTGCAGTCTGGGTGCGTCCACCACCTGGTTCGATCAACCCAGTGACCGGCGAGCGGTACCTGGGCGAGCACTACGCGGCCCGAACCCGGCGGCACGCGCGGGCAGTCGTCCGAAGCTTCTATGAGTACCACCGCGAGATGCACGGCCGGCCGCTGCTGAACCCCTTCCCGAAGGCCAGGCGAGCCGAGGACGAGCACCTCAACGCCCACCACAACCCGATGCAGCCCTTCCGGCACCCGGCCCGTCGGGCCCCTACCAGCCGAAGGAGCCCCGGCGGGCTCCGCGCGGCATTCCCGACCAGGCGTTCAACGAGCTGTTCGCGACGCTGTCCTCGCACCGCGACCGGGCCCTGGTCGCGTTCTACATTTCGGCCGGCCCGCGAGCCTCGGAACTGCTCGGGATGACCCGGGACCAGGTCAGCCCCGGGACTGCGGCCCTTCCGTGATCCGGATGCGCCCGAGAGCGTGTCCGGAAGATCGTGTAAGTCCGTGATGTGACAGTCTGGCCAGGGTCCGGTGTCCGGGCCTTTGGCCAGGCGGAACGGACGAGTGATGACGGACAAGACTGAATCGGTCGTTGGACCGGCCGGGGAGGCGTTGGTCGGCGAGGTCGTCGAGCGGCTGATGGACAGTGCTGATGCCTCCGGGACGGCCCTGCTGGGTGAGGGCGGGCTGTTGACGGAGATCACCAGGGCGGTGCTGGATCGGGCTCTGGACGCGGAGATGTCCGAGCATCTGGGCTACGAGAAGCACGACCCGGCGGGCCGGGGCTCGGGCAACTCGCGCAACGGGACCTCGGCCAAGACCGTGCTGACAGATGTCGGCGCGGTGACGTTGGCGGTTCCCCGCGACCGCAACGGGGACTTCGAGCCGCAGCTGGTGCCCAGGAACGCCCGGCGGCTGGCGGGGTTCAACGAGCGGATCCTGTCGCTGTACGCGCGCGGGATGAGCGTGCGCGACATCCGCTCGCACCTGGCCCAGATCTACGGGGTCCAGGTCAGCCCGGACCTGATCAGCAAGGTCACCGACGCGGTGGTCGACGAGCTGGCCGCGTGGCAGAGCAGGGCGCTGGACGGGGTCTGGCCGATAGGGCGGTGGCCTCAGCAGTACCGGGCACGGCGGCCTGCTCGGCCTCACGTGCCCAGACCCGCAGCGTCTCGTGGTTGACGCCCAGGTCCTTGGCAACCGAGGCGTACGTACGCCCCGGGCTCGCGCGGTACAGCGCGACGGCAGCGGCCCGGAACTCAGGGGTGCACTTCGACGTCCCCGACGGGAACTCCGGTCCTATGGATCTTCACGATCCAATGATCAGGGTGTCCTCGATCAAGACCCTGCTGGCCAATTCACACGGGGAGGGCGAGTGTCTGTCGTAGTGCGGTGAGGCGGGATGTCCAACTGCCGCCGTGTGGTGTGCCGGTGAGCCATGCGTCGACGCGGATGAGGTTCAGGGCCATCGCGGTGAGTATGTGCTGCAGGTGGACTTTGGGCTGGCCGCGGTAGCGGGCGTGGTGGACGTCGCAGCGGCGCGATGCCTGTGCCATCGATCCCTCGACGCCGGCGCGAGTGGCGTACTGATCGCGCCAGGCGTCGGTGGCCTGGTCGGCGCGGATGCGGCGCTGGGCTTCGAACTGGGGACGCGGGCGGAAGGTCAGGCCTCGGGGACCGTTCGTGGAGCGGGTGCACCGGGGCCGGTCGGGGCAGGGAAGGCAGTCGGGTGTCTTGAAGGTCACTTGGACGATCGGAAGGCCGTCCACGCTGGGGGCTTCCCCCCAATCGGTGGACATCACGGACACTGGATCTCGTGGATTCAGAGGAAGAGATGGCACCGATGGTGCACAAGTACTACTCAGC
>NZ_JBGCCS010000059.1:0-30243 GCF_041262645.1 Streptacidiphilus sp. EB129 | reverse complement strand
TCAGCCCCGTCGCCTACGAGCAGCGCCAATCAGCTACCCTGACACTCGCCGCATAACCACACAAACCCGTGTCCACCATCCGGGGTGAAGCCCCGTGTGCTGACGTCATGGAGCGTGGGCCGGTCCTTGGACCAGCTCGCTCATGGCGATGACTTTGCCCTCTGGATCACTGGTGATGTGGGCGGCGTCATCGCGTACGGCCGGATAACCGGCGCGCCGGCTAGGGGCGAATCCGGCGACCTGGAGTACTGGACGAATCCGCCGGGGGAGCGCACTTACGTGCCCGTTGAGGTCGATGAGTGGCTCGACCACCTCGCCCCGAGGGCTCAACTCTTGGCAGACTCACGCCTCGCCGGCTCAAGCATCGAAACACAGCCATTCGCCGCCAATCCCCACCGTCTGACTGCCGATCAGTGGAGCGTCATCAAGGAAGGCATCGATGCCGCGCGCGGTGATGACCAGGGCTGGCACCTCCAGCCAGGAGACAAGATCCGCAGGGTCGATCTGCACCGCCGATACGGGGGCAGCTCGCAGAACGGGATCAGCTCGTCTGCTCAGACGAACAACATCCTGATCTTCACCTCAGCGAGCTCGGGCAACCAGCACGGCTACTACGACCGCTGGAACGAGGACGGAACCCTCCACTACACGGGCGACGGCCAGCACGGCGACCAGACCATGGTCCGCGGAAACAAGGCGCTCTATGAGCACCGGGAGACCGGTAAGCGCCTGCGGTTGTTCGATGGTGCGCGCGGGATCGTGCGGTATCTCGGGGAGTGGGTACTGGATCCGGCACAGCCGTATCACGAGGCGCAGGCTCACGAATCGGGAAGCAGCGAGCTACGCACCGTCATCCTGTTCCACCTTGTGCCGGTCAACGCCGCAATCCACGACCATCCAGAGGTGCCCATCGGACAGAATTACATGGCACCAGACGAGACGGTTCAGCCAGCTCCAGCGAGGCCCAGCGCCGCCGACCCCGACCTTACGGGCCGCAACCTGTCAGCGCATCGACGACTGCAGAACGCTCTCGCGGGTGCGGCTCAAGACCGAGGCTTCCATGTCCTGTCCCCGGGCGTGTCCGACCCAGACTTCGATCTGGCATGGCGCGATGCCGTGGGGCACGTGACGGTGTGTGAGGTGAAGTCCCTGACACCGGCCAACGAAGTACGCCAACTACGGGCAGGCCTTGGCCAAATCCTCGACTATCACGACCAGCTCACTGGGCGCGCACCCGATCTCCACCCGGTCCTGTGGATCGAGGGCGAACCTGCGGACTCTCGATGGGTCGACCTCTGCGGTCGGCTTGGTGTCACTCTCGCCTGGCCCGGGAAAGAAGATTTGGTGTTCGAATATTTGCCCGCGCCCAAGGCTCCCCCCGTATCGAGCCCTTGACCAACGAGCCTTACGTCTTCACTGCGGTCGGCTGCCGTGACCCAGCGCGGTGTGGGGTTCGGCTCGTTGGAGTTGCTGGAGGCCTACCACACGGAGTAGGTCGAGGCGGTCGGCGGCGACGGTGCCTGGGCGGGCGGTGAAGACGACCAGGCGCTGCTGCTGGTCGCCGCAGAGCAGGACCTCGCAGTCCAGCTCGATCTCGCCGACCTGCGGGTGCCGGATCGTCTTGGTGTCGGCGCGCCGCACCAGGACGTCATGGTCCGCCCACAGCGCGGCGAACTCGGGCGAGGACGCGAGCAGTCGTCGTACCAGCGTCGACGCGCGGGTGTCGTCGGGCCTGGCGGCGACTACGGCGCGCAGCTGGGCCACGTGGTTGCGGCCGAGGCGCTCGTGGTCGGCCTCGGGGAACCACTCGCGCGCCGACGGGTCGGTGAACCAGCGCAGCACGGTGTTGCGTTGCTCCGCCGGCCGGCCACCGTCGTCGCCGAACAGCGCCGCCGCCATCGGATTCCGCGCGAGCACGTCGCCCAGATCGTTCATCACCGTGGCGGGCGTGTCGTACAGGCGGTCCAGGATCAGCAGCAGTCCTGGACGGACATGGCCGCCACTGGACGTGCTGCGCGGCGGAGCCTGCCCGACGAGGTGGAACAGGTGGTCGCGTTCGTCGTCGGTCAGCCGCAGCGCTCGGGCCAGGGAGGCCAGCAACTGGGCCGACGGGTGCGGGCCGCGCTGCTGTTCCAGGCGGGTGTAGTAGTCCACGGACATCCCCGCGAGCTGGGCGACCTCCTCACGGCGCAGTCCCCGGGTGCGGCGCCGAGCCCCCTGGGGCAGCCCGACGTCCGCCGGAGTCAGGCGGTCCCGGGAGCGGCGCAGGAAGTCGGCAAGCTGGGCGCGGTCCATACATCCCAGGATCGCCGCCGGGCCGTCGGTTATCCAGGGATCGCCACTCCCCCGATCGACGGGTCTCTCCCGTTGCCGGTCGCGCCGCTTCAGAGTGGAGACATCGAACCGGCAGAGGGAGAAGGACGATGACAACGATTCTGGTGACCGGAGCGACCGGGCAGGTCGGACGGCGCTTCGTGCCCCGCCTGCTGCAGTGGCGGGCCGAGGGTGAGCGGGTCCGGGTGCTGGTGCGGGACGAGGCCCGCGCCGAGGGCTTCACCGCGCAGGGCGCGGAGGCGGTGATCGGGGATCTCCGTGACGCGACCGACCGTGCCAAGGCCCTGGACGGGGTGGACGACGTGGTCAACGTCGCCGCCGCGTTCCGGGGCGTCCCGGACGAGGAGGCCTGGGCGGTGAACCGGGACGCCGCGATCGCCCTGGCCCTCCAGGCTCTCGACGCCGGGGTCCGCCGCTTCGTGCAGACCGGCACCAACCTGGTCTACGGGAACGGCCACGGTCGCCCGGCCCGCGAGGACGACGCGCTCGACCCGGTCGGCTGGGGCGTCTACCCGCAGTCGAAGGCACAGGCCGACACCGCTCTGGCGGAGCTGCACACCGAGCGCGGCCTGCCGCTGGTGACCGTCCGGCTGGCGTTCGTGTACGGCGAGGGCGACCCGCATCTGCGCGACGCCCTGCGCTTCATCCCCGAGTGGGCGGCCCACCAGCGGATGCCGGTGGTGCACCACGCGGACGTGGCTCAGGCCCTGTTCCGGGCGCTGCGGGCACCGGGCGTCGAGGGCCGGGTGTTCAACGCGGTCGACGACGCCCCGGTGACGGCTTTCGACCTGTACCGGCTGGCGGGCGTTCCGATGCCGGCCGAGGCCGCCGACCGGCAGGACCCGCACCCGTGGTCGGGCATGGCGGACAACCTGCCGCTGCGTGAGGTGCTCGGCTGGCGTCCGATCTACCCGTCGGTGTGGACCGCCCGCGATGCCGGTGCGCTCTGAGGCACGGCGGGCGCGGGGGCTGCGGCGGGTGTTGTGACGGCAGCGGGCGCTCGGACCACATCGGGCGCGCGGACGGACGCAGCGGGTCGGCGGCCGTCGTCCGGCCCCGCGCAGCGCGGGGCTCCGCGAACCTCCGCATCGGCACATGCCACGGCGCCGGAATCACCATCACCTCCGCCGGCCCGCCCACGCGGCCGGGCGCCGTCCGCGTGGATCTCGCGGACGGCGCCCGGCCGTGCTGCCGACGGTCGTCGGCCCCTCGTCTCGCGCCCCTCGCGGGGCGTGTGGTGCGCCGCCCACCTCGGCGCCCACCCGCACTGCCCGCCCGCGCTGCCCGCCCGCGCTGTGCGTCGCGCTACTCGGTGCGCAGGGCGGTGACGGTGCGGGTGCGGGCGGCCCAGCCTGCCGGGAGCATGGCTCCGAGGACCGCGATCAGCAGGCCGCCCAGGCCGAGCAGCAGCAACTCGGGCACCGAGAAGACATCGATGGCCACGGAGGGGAAGTTCAGCCCCGCGCTCTGGCCCATCGCCGGCACGGTCACCGCGTGCAGGGCCAGTCCGGCCGGCAGGCCGATCGCGCCGCCGACCAGACCGATCACCGCCACCGAGGCGAGCACCATCGACACGGTCTGACGGGGAGTCATACCCAGTGCCTTCGCCACACCGATGTCGCGGACCCGCTCCCTGGTGTCCAGGACGACGGTGTTCAGCACGCCCAGGGCGGCGACCGCGACGAGCATCAGGGTGAGCACGGCGGTCAGCGCGTCGAGGGCGGCGATCACGTCGCTGGCGCCCTGCCCCGAGGCGGCCATGGTGCTGACGCCCAGCGGCTGGAGCGAGGCGTCCAGGCCCCGGGCGTACGCGGCCACGTCGGTGCCGGGGGTGACCTTGATGTGGTAGAGCGACGGGTGCAGGTTCGGCTCGGCCGCGGCGACGGTCGCCGCGGCCGTCAGAACCTCGTTGGTCTGCTGGTGCGGGTCGAAGACCTCGCCGACGATCCGGACCGCGATCGCCCTGCCGTGGTCCTGCAGGGTGACGGTGTCACCGATCCGGGTGGCGGTGGCGGTCATGAAGGTGGACGGCACCACCGCCTCGCCCGGGGCCTGGAACCAGCGGCCGGAGACCATCTTGTAGCCGGCCCAGGAGGAGTCGCCGGTGAAGGTGAAGACGGTGGTGGATCCGGACACCCCGGCGACGCTGACGTCGGTGTTGGCGGAGCCGTAGTACTTCCCGGTGCCGGCCTGGGCGTTGAGGATCGCGGTGATCGCGGCGGGGTCGACCGGCGCGGTGGAGGTCCGCGCCGACTGCCCGGGACCGGGCGGCGGGCCGACCGTGGTGACCAGGACGTCCGAGGTCTCGTGGTTCTTGGCGCTCTGCGCCCAGCCCAGCGAGGAGGACATGCCCAGGGCGAAGGTGACCGCCGCCGCGCCGAAGGCGACCGCCGCGATCATCCCGCCGGTACGGGCCGGCCGGGCGAAGGGCTGAGCCAGGCCGAGGCTGACCGCACGCGGCAGCGGGAGCCGCGAGGCCAGCCGGGCGGCGGCCTGGCCCCTGCCGGTGCGCGGGGTCCGGCCGACGGCGAGCGCGTCGATCGTGCGCAACCGTCCGGCCCGCAGCGCCGCCGCCCAGGCGACGACGGTCACCAGGCCCAGGGTTCCCGCGATCACGGCGACGTCGACCCAGGGCGCGACGCCCGCGGAGGTGCTCCCGTAGACCTGCGCGGTGGTCGTCAGCACCGGGACGGCCAGCAGGTTCCCGAGGACGGCGCCGACCGCGGTGCCGACCGCCGCCGGGATCAGCGCCTGGCCCATGTAGGAGCGCACGACCTGGGCCGGGGTGAACCCGAGGGCCTTGAGGATGCCGATCCTGCGGGTCCCCGCACCGACCGCGCCGGCCACCACGTTGCCCACGATCAGCACCGACATGATGACGCCCAGCAGACCGAAGGCGATCAGGAAGGGGACGAACAGGGCGGTGTTCCGGTCGGTGCCCTGCTTGGTGTTGAGCCAGGACTGCACCCCGGTGAGCGAGCCGGCCGGGGTCGCCGACCGGACCGCGGCCCGGTCGGCGTCGATCTGCGCCGCGGTGTCGGCCGACGCGAAGCGGTAGAGCATCTGGTAGCCGCCGGCGGTGCCCGGCGCGGTGAGCGCCGGGATCTCGGAGGGGGCCACCCAGGCGTCGGCGGTCTGGCTGACCGACCGGGCGAAGCCCACCACGGTGAGGGTCGGATCGCCGGGGAGGTCGGGGAAGGTCAGGGTGGCACCCACCTGGTGGACCGGGCTGTCGTAGCTCTCCGCCAGCACGATCTGGCCGGACCGGGTGGCCCAACTGCCCTGCAGCAGCGTGACGTCGTCGACACTGCCACCCGCGTCGGCGCGGCCGACCACGGTCATCGGGCTGAGAGCGCCGTCGGGGCCGGCGTCCTGGGTGTCGCTGCTGTGCGGGTCGATCGTCGCGGTGCGGTACGGCCCGGCGGCGGCGGTGACGCCACCGGCGTGGGCGGAGGCGGCGAGCTGCGCGGCACTGCTCCGTCCGGCGTCGAACTCTGCGGTCAGCTGGGAACCGTGCTGTGCGGCGAAGGCCTGGTCGAACGGCCCGTTGGAGGCCATCAGCAGTGATCCGCCGAGTACCGAGGCGGTGACCGCCATCATCGACGCCAGCCCCGTGGCCAGGGTCTGCACCTTGCGCCGTCGTACGCCTGACCGTGCGATCCTGCCCAGGCCGCTCATCGTGCTGCCTCCGTCGAGATGGTCGAAAGGGGGGTGGTCGAGGCGGGGGTCGGGCGGGGAGTCGAGAGGACGGCGGTCGGGCGCGGGCCGGTACGGATGTCGTCGGCGATGCGACCGTCGACGATCCGGATGGTGCGGGTCGCGCAGGCCTGCGCCAGGCTCAGGTCGTGGGTGACCGTGACGATCGTCTGGCCGTCCGCGTGCAGCTCGTTGAGCAGGGCCCGGACATCCTCCCCGGAGGCGGAGTCCAGCGCCCCGGTCGGCTCGTCGGCCAGCAGCAGCGCCGGACGGTTCATCAGTGCCCGTGCCACCGCGACGCGTTGGCGCTCGCCGCCGGACAGACGGCCCGGGTAGGCGCGAGCGTGCCGGGCGATGCCCAGCAGGTCGAGCAGCTCCGCCGCCCGGCGGCGCCCCTCGGACCGGGCCATCCCGGCGAGTTCGGCCGGCAGCACCACGTTGTCGAGCACCGTGAGGTCGTCGAGCAGGTTGAAGAACTGGAAGACCATGCCGATGTTCGCCCGCCGGTAGCGGGCCGAACCGGCCTCGTTCAGCGTGTCCACCCGCACCCCGGCCACCATGACGGTTCCGGTGCTCGGCCGGTCCAGGCCCGCGATCATGTTCAGCAGCGTGGACTTGCCGCTTCCGGACGGTCCGAGGATCGCTACCGACTCCCCCTTGGCGACCGTCAGCGAGACCTCCTCCAGGGCCGCGTGGCCTTCGTCGTACCGGCGGCTGACACCACTCAACTCGATCACCGACGTGCTCATCACGGTCTCCCTCGTAGCCCTCGTGGCCCTCATCCGCCCTGTTCGGCCGATGAGTTGAAGCTACGAGCGGGCGGGCAGACCCCGCGTCGCTCGCCGGAGGCATTTCGGGTACCGCGTCAGGATGACGGCCGCCGGAGTCATCCTTGCGATGTACGCCGAGGGGTGGCGGCGGAGGCGCGCAGTGGCGGAGGCCGGATCGGGGCGGGGCGGCGGCGCGGGCGGGATCGGAGCGGGATGGTGCGAATCGGTGCCGGCGGGCGCGCCAGTGGCCACAATGTTCCGGTGATCACCATGCCGACGGCGGCCCGACTGCGCGAACTGGCCGCCCGGACCGTGCGCCTGTCCGCGCCGCCACCCCGTCCCGCCCGGCGCAGCCAGGTGTTCGACGTGATCCTGGCGCTGCTGCTCGCCGAGATGGGCTTCCACTACTGCACCATCGCGAGCTCGGCGCAGCTGGCGGCCTGGACCGGCTCGGCGGCCCTGGTGCCGCTCACCGCGGCTCCTCTGGCGCTGCGCCGGCGGTTCCCGCTGGCGGTGCTCTGGGCTGTGCTGCCGATGGCCGCGCTGATCAGGGGCGACTCCGGGGATGTCGCCTACTTCGCGGGGGTGGTCTGCATCGTGGCCACCTACAGCGCCGCCGCGTTCAGCCCGCACCGGGTGCCGCTGCTGGCGAGCCTTCCGGTGGCGGCGGCGGTGCTGGTGCTGGTCTTCACCGGCGCCCAACTGCCCGACTTCCCCAACGGCGTGATCGCCCTGCTGGTCCTGGTCCCGGTCTTCGCGGCGGCCTACGAGAGCCGGATGTGGCGGCGCCGGGTCGACGAGGGCCGGGCCCGGCTGTCGCGGCTGGAGGAGGAGCAGGTGGCGGCGCTCAACCACGCGGTCGAGCACGAACGCGCCCGTATCGCACGGGAGCTGCACGACGTGGTGACCCACAACGTCAGCGTGATGGTGATCCAGGCCGGCGCCGCCCGCAAGATCATGGACACCGCCCCGGAGCGGGCCCGGGAGGCGATGCTCGCGGTGGAGACCAGCGGCCGCTCGGCGATGTCCGAACTGCGGCACGTCATGGGCCTGCTGACGATGGACGCCGACCCGGCGGACGCTACCGGCGGCGGGAACGGGAACGGCTCGGGCCGGACCGGGGCGGAGCTCGCCCCACAGCCGGGCCTGAACCGGCTGGAGGCGCTGGTCTCCGGCGTCCGGCACGCCGGGCTGCCGATCGAGCTGACCGTGATCGGCGAGCCGCGTCCGCTGCCGTCCGGCGTCGAACTGGCCGCCTACCGGGTGGTCCAGGAAGCGCTCACCAACACCGTGAAGCACGCCGGCGGCGCCACCGCCGAGGTCCTGGTCGAGTACACCGCCGAGCAACTGCGGCTGGAGGTCACCGACACCGGCGGCAGCCCGACCCCGTCCGCAGCCGCGGGCAACGGCCGCGGACTGATCGGCCTGCGCGAGCGCATCGCCGTCTACGGTGGGACTTTGCGCACCGGGCGGCGCCTCAGCGGGGGCTACCGCGTCACCGCTCTGATCCCCCTGGAGGCAGCACCGTGACCCAGCCGCTCCGTGTGGTCGTCGCCGACGACCAGGCGCTGGTGCGCAGCGGATTCGCCATGATCCTGATGTCCGAGGGGATCGAGGTGGTCGCCGAGGCCGCCAACGGCCTCGAAGCGGTCGAGGCGGTCCGCCGCACCCGGCCCGACGTGGTGCTGATGGACATCCGGATGCCGGAACTGGACGGCCTGGAGGCGATGCGGCGCATCCTCGACGGCAACCCCGACGCCCCACGCGTGATCATCCTGACCACCTTCGACCTGGACCAGTACGTCTACGCCGCCCTGTCCGGCGGTGCCAGCGGCTTTCTGCTGAAGGACGTCACACCGGAGCAACTCGCGGGCGCGGTACGGATGGTGCGCAACGGCGACGCGCTGCTCGCCCCCGGGATCACCCGCCGTCTGGTGGAACGTTTCGCCCGGAGCGACACCGCCGCCGGAACTCTGCACCGCGACCTCGCCGCGCTGACGCCGCGCGAGGTGGAGGTCATGCGGCTGCTCGCGCGCGGCCTGAGCAACGCCGAACTCGCCGAGACCCTGCACCTGTCCGAGGCCACCGTGAAGACCCATGTCGCCCGCATCCTCGGCAAACTCGGCCTGCGCGACCGGGCCCAGGTGGTGGTCGTCGCCTACGAGACCGGCCTGGTCAGCGCAGCCGACCGGCAGGCCTGACGCCCCACCGCGACCGCACCGACCGTGGCCGCGCCGGCTGCGACAGGACCGACCACGCCCGCACCGACCGGGGTCACGCCGAGCAGGGCCAGGCCGCGCCGGGTCAGGCCCGCCGGTCAGACCCGCCGGGTCAGGCGAGGGCGACAGTCGCGCGCGGCGCGGCGGGCGCGGTCAGCGAGGGGTCGACCAGGACCGGTTCCTCGCTCCTGGCCCTGGCCAGCAGACCGGGGTCGAGGAGGGCCACGGCCAGCCCGGGGTCGGCGTCCCCGGCGTCCGCGACCAGGGTGCCGAAGGGGTCCCAGACCGCGCTGCCACCACAGCCCCGGTACGGGCCGCTGGGGGCGGGGTGGTTGGCGAGGACGGCGTACGCGGTGTTGTCCAGGGCCCGGGCCGGGAAGACCACGGCGCGCTGCTGGGCGCCACCGCCGCAGCCGAACATCGCGCCGACCAGGTAGGCGTGAGCGCCGTCCAGGGCGGCGGCGCGGGCGTGCTCGGGGAAGCCGGAGTCCCAGCAGATCCCCAGGCCCAGCCGCCAGCCGTCCAGGCTGACGGTGCAGCCGGCGGCACCGGGACCGAAGCCGGCGGCCCGCTCAGTGGGGGTGATGTGCTGCTTGCTGTAGCGGGCGGCGAGGTGGCCGTCGCGGCCCAGGACCAGGGCGGAGATGTGCAGCAGCCCGGACTCCTCGTCCCGGGTCGGGGCGCCGGCCACCACGGCGGTGCGGGTCTCGGCGCAGGCCTGCGCCAGCGGGTCGAGCCGGGGGTCCGCCGGGGCCACCGTGCAGGCGGCCGGGTCGGCGGTGATCCCCGGCAGCTCGTAGCCGCTGAGGAAGAGCTCGGGCAGCACGAGCAGCCCGGCTCCCTGCTCGGCCGCGCGGCGGACCAGTGCGGCGGCGGTGGCCGCGTTGGCGGCCGGATCCAGGGCGGTGCAGGCGGCCTGCCCCGCCGCGACGGTCAGCGGTGCGGCGGGAAGCGCAAGAAGATCATCCATGGACCCCCAGATTAACCGGCACCTGCCACCCGCCCCACGCACACCCTGGTCGGCGCTCCGGCCCACACTCCTCGGATGCAGAACACATCCCTCTACGAATATGTCTGCATCCGATATAAGATGCGGATATGACCAGCAGTGCCCCCGGGCCCCTCCCCCTGCTCCCCGCCGGCCCCGTGCCGCGCGGGTGGGCGCTGCTCACCCGGGAGCGCCCGCGCCCGGAACGGCTCCGCACCAGGCCGTGGGCCTGGCGGCTGGCGATCGCGACCGTCTGCTTCGGCGCCTTCATGGGGCAGCTCGACGCCAGCATCGTGACACTGACCTACCAGTCCCTGGGGACCACCTTCCACGCCGGTCCGGCCGCGGTGGAGTGGGTGTCGCTGTCGTACCTGCTGGCGCTGATAGCGCTGCTGGTCCCGGTCGGCCGGTTCTCCGACGTCCACGGCCGCAAGCTGATGTACCTCTACGGCTTCGCGGTGTTCACCGCGGCCTCCGCCGCCTGCGGGCTGGCGCCGGGACTGCTGCTGCTGGTGGGCTTCCGGGTACTGCAGGCTCTCGGCGCGGCACTGATGCAGGCGAACAGCGTGGCGCTGGTCACCACCAGCGCCCCGCCCGAGCGGATGCGCACCGCGCTGGGCATGCAGGCGGCCGGCCAGGCGATCGGGCTGGCACTGGGCCCCACCGTCGGCGGGGCGCTGGTCGCCACCCTCGGCTGGCGCTGGGTGTTCCTGGTGAACGTCCCGGTCGGCATCGTCGCGCTGGTCGCCGGGCACTACCTGCTGCCGCGCACCCGCCAGCGCTCCGGCGACGCCCGGCTGGACCCGCTGGGCGTGCTGCTGCTGGCCGGAGCCAGCACCGCCGCCCTGCTCGGGATGTCCGTCAGCTCCGGGCTCGGACTGCCCGCCTGGACCGCGGCCCTGCTGTTCACCGCCGCGCTCGGGACCGGCTGGGTGTTCGCCCGCCGGCAGTCCCGCTGCGCGCACCCGCTGGTCGACCTCCGGCTGCTGCGGACCGGCGGCACCGCCGCCGGTCTGGCCGCCGGGCTCTGCGGCTATCTGGTGCTGTTCGGCCCGCTGGTCCTGGTGCCGGTGGTGTTCGCGCGGCACGGCGAGTCCGCGCTGTTCGCCGGTCTGGTGCTGACCGCGCTCCCGCTCGGCTTCGCGCTCGCCGCGACCCTGGCCGAGCGCCTGCTGCCGGCCTCCTGGGACGACCGGACCCGGGCCCGGGCCGGGGCCCTGGGCTGCCTGGCCGCACTGGCCCTGCTGGCCGTACTGCCGATGACCGGGGCACTGCTGCCGGTGCCGCTGGCGCTGCTCGGCCTGGCCCTGGGGGTGTTCACCCCCGCCAACAACACCCTGGTGATGCAGGCCGTCCCGCAGTCCGCGGCGGGCACCGGCGGCGGCATGGTGAACATGGGCCGCGGCCTGGGCACCGCCCTCGGCGTCGCGGCGGTCACCCTGGCCCTGCACCTCGCCCCCGGCCCCGCCGGTCCCCGCTCGGCCGTCGCGGTGCTGCTGGTCTTCGCCGCCGCGGCAGTGGCCCTGACGAGCCGAAAGGCCAGCTCAAAACACTGACGGGCAGCCGATCGACAGCACAGAGCGGTAACGGAAGGGGCGGTCGGGGCAGGCGGGGCAGACGCGGCAAACGAACTCCTGATAGAAATTGACACGTTCGTTCTGCAGGGGGGACCAGTACCGGTACGGCCTGAACCCCAGCCGCACCACACCACGGGGCTCCGTGTCCTGAATGCGGGTCAATGTCGCACTCCACGGTTACCTGTCCGCTTTCTCCCGTTCCCGCCTGCACGGCGACGGCAGTCGAGACATTTTCCGACTGCGGCGTCATCACCGCATGACGTCGCGTCAGCCTAGGAGAAACCGCGTGACCAACAAGGTCAATGCCGCCGGGCCCGCCGACCCGGCACCCGGCAACCGGCACCGGGCCGGCGGGAAATCCCGCCGCAGGACCCGAATAGTCGTCGCCGCGTCGACCGCCACGCTGGCTCTGGTCGCCGTCGCCGCCACCGCGAACGCCGCCTCCGGCGGCAACGCCGTGTCCGCCGGATCGGCCAGCTCCCCGGAGCGCATCGGATCCGCCCCGAAGACCCCCAAGGGCGCGGTCGCCACCGGGAACACCACGGCCGGCACCCAGCTGCACCTGAGCGTGGACCTCGCCCCGCGCGACCCGCAGGCGCTGAAGGACTTCGTCGCCGCGGTCTCCACCAAGGGCAGCGCGCAGTACCACCACTACCTGGCCAAGGGTCAGTTCGCCGACGTCTTCGGGCCCACCCGGGCGACCATCGACCAGGTCACCGCGGCGCTCAGGAGCGCCGGGCTGAACCCCGGCGACGTCAGCGCGGACGGCCTGTCCATCCCGGTGACCGCCACCGCCGACCAGGCGTCGCACGCCTTCGGTACCGGGTTCACCAACCTGCGGCTGAAGGACGGCCGGACCGCGTACACCAACACCTCGGCCCCCGCGCTGCCCGCAGCCGTGGCCGCGAAGGTGGCCGGCGTGGTCGGTCTCAGCAACTTCAGCCAGGTCGCCAGCCACCACATGCGCACCCCCAAGGCCGCGCCGGTGGCCGGCACCAAGCACACGGCCAGGGCCACCGGCGCCACCAGCCCGACCATGTGCGGCAGCCTGACCACGTCGCTCAGCGGTCAGGGCCTCACCGACGGCGTCAACTACTTCAGCCCCGGCAAGGTCGCGAACGCCTACGGCATGAGCACCTCGCCCACCGCCGGCAGCGGCGTCACCGTCGGCGTCTACGAGCTGGAGAAGGTCGACACCACCGGCATCAACGACTACCAGAACTGCCTCGGCACGAACGTGCCGGTCAGCTACGTGACGGTCGACGGCGGTCCGTCGGCCGCGCCCAGCGTGTCGGGCAACGTCGGGGTCGAGTCCACCCTGGACATCGAGGACCTGATCGGCCTCGTGCCGGGCGCGTCGATCATCACCTACCAGGGACCCGACGCTTCGACCGCGACCGACCAGAACACGGTGGACGTCTACCAGCAGATGGTCACCGACGACCAGGCGAAGGTCATCTCCACCAGCTGGGGTCTCTGCGAGAACCTGACGAACCCGCAGACCGTCGCCGCCGAGGCCAACGTCTTCGCCGAAGCCGCCGCACAGGGCCAGACCGTGGTCGCCGCCGCCGGCGACAGCGGCTCCACCGACTGCTACCCGGACAACGGCAGCACCGCGCTGACCGTGGACGACCCGGCGAGCCAGCCGCTGGTCACCGGCGTCGGCGGCACCAGCATGAAGCTCACCAACGGCACCACCACCGAGAGCACCTGGAACTCCTCCTGGACCGGTGGCGCGGGCGCGGGCGGCGGCGGCGTGTCCGTCCAGCCCTCGCAGGACTTCCAGGCCGGCTTCGCCTCCTCGGGCCACCGTGAGGTGCCGGACGTCTCGGCACTCGCCGACCCGCTGACCGGCTACCCGCTGATCGTCAGCGACAGCACCGGTGCCCAGTCGTTCGTCGAAGGCGGCACCAGCGGTGCGGCGCCCACCTGGGCGGCCGCCATCGCCCAGACCGACAGCAGCGCGGCCTGCCAGGCAGCCGGTCCGATCGGCTACGCCAACCCGTCGCTCTACTTCGCCGCGCAGAGCAGCGCCCCTGCTCCGTTCAGGGACATCACCACCGGCACCAACGACATGGCGTCCTCCGGCTACACCGGCGGTCAGTACAAGGCCAAGGCGGGTTACGACGACGCCACCGGCCTCGGCACCCCGCAGGCCGGCGGCCTCGCCGCCGCGCTGTGCAACGGCGCACCGGCCCCGGCCAAGGGTGCCGGAACCTACCACTCGATGGCCCCGCAGCGACTGCTGGACACCCGCCACGGCATCGGCTGGAACGGCAGCAACAACGTCCCGGCCGGCGCTGTCGCGCGGGTCAGGATCGAAGGCAACGCCGGCATCCCGCGCCAGGGTGTCACCGCGGTCGTGCTCAACCTGACCGCGGTCCAGCAGCAGACGGTGGGCTGGATCGGCGCCTACCCGTCCGGGTCGCCCCGTCCCAGCACCTCCAACCTCAACTGGAACGCTCCGGGCGCCCGCGCCAACCAGGTGACCGTCCCGGTCGGCGGCAACGGCTGGGTCGACCTCTTCAACGGCAGCAGCGGCAGCACCGCGATGCTCGCCGACGTCGCCGGCTACTACACCAACGACACCACGGGCTCGAAGTTCGACCCGGTCACCCCGAGCCGCGTGTTCGACACCCGCGGTAAGACCCCCGTCGCGGCGGGAGGCACCGTCAGCTTCCCGGTCGCCGGCAAGGACTCGATCCCGAACAACGGCACCGTCACCGCGGTCGTCCTCAACACGACGGTTCTGGACCAGAAGTCCATCGGCTGGCTCGGCGTCTACGCCTCGAACAACATCACCGGCACCTCCAACATCAACTGGAACGGCCCGAGCGCGCTGCCCAACCTGGTGACGGTGCCGCTGGGTCCGGACGGCAAGGTGGCCGTGAAGAACGGCAGCGCCGGCACGGTCGATGTCTTCGCCGACGTGTTCGGCTACTACAGCGCCAACGGCAGCTTCACCTACACCTCGGTGGCCAGCCCCCAGCGGCTGCTCGACACCCGCTTGGGCATCGGCCACAACGGTGCGCTCGCGGCGGGCGCCACGGTCAACCTGGCCGGCATCCCCGCCGGTGCCAAGGCCGTCGTGCTGAACGTCACCGAGGTGGACGGCCACGCCCCGGGCTGGCTGGCCGCCTGGGCCGCGGGCACCCCGCCGACCGGCACCTCCAACCTCAACTGGAGCGGCCCGGGAGCCAACCCCAACGCGGTGCTGGTGCCCACCGGCACCGGGGCCTCGGTCAGCCTGATGAACTCCTACGGGGGGCCGGTCGACGCCATCGCCGACCTCTTCGGGTACTTCAGCTGAGCACTGACGGCTGACACCGGCGGACGGCGACCGTCCGCCGGACGGCTCCATCCCTCAGGGGCGCGTGGTTCTGGACACAGAACCCCGCGCCCCTGCCGGTTTCCGGCGCCGCACCGGGCGGTGCCGGATCCGGGTGGGACTGGGCCCGACGCGGCCCACGGCTCGCCGGTGCTGGTGGAGGCGTAGGAAGGGATCCGGCAGCTGCGGCTGGAACCGGACTTCACCACCCGCCGCCTGGGCCGACCACGGCCCGGCGCGGGTGCCTCAGACGCTGAGGCCGAGCTTCCGGTCCCGGGCCAGCTCGGTCTCGCGGCGGGCGAAGCGCGCCCACATGAAGACCACGAACCCCGCGAACACGAACCACTGGCAGGTGTAGCCGAGGTTCTGGAACGCCTCCAGCGTCAGCCCGTTGCCCCCGGACGGCTGGTACGTGGGGACGGCGACCAGGCCGTCCGACCCGCCGCCGGTGCCACCCGTGCCACCCGTGCCACCCGTGCCACCGGAGTCGAGGGCGACCCAGCCGTCGTACACCGAGTACGGCAGCAGGTTCACCAGCGTGGAGGGGCTGATCATCCCGACCTGGCCGGGCGGCAGCGTGCCGGAGCCGATCACCTCGGGCGAGCTGGCGTCCTCCGAGGTCTGCAGCCGGCCCTGCAGCAGCACCGCCCCCGCGGGTGGCGCCGCCGGGGCGGCCCCGCTGGCCGTCCAGCCGCGGATGACGGCGATCCGTCCGCCGTCCCCGTCCAGCTGGAGCGGGGTGAGCACGTAGTAGCCGGTGCGGCCGTTCACCGTGCGCTGCGGGACCAGCAGTTGGTGACCCGCGTCGTACCGCCCGCGGAGCGTGACCTCGCGGCCGACGTCGTTGGCGATCACGCCGTGCGCGTCCGCGCCGTGCAGCAGCGGGTCCAGCGGCACCGCCTGGGCCTGCGCGGCGGACCGGGTGGTCCGCTGGTCGTTGGTGTGGGTGCGCTGCTCGAAGCGGCCGAGCTGCCAGATCCCCAGCCAGACGCACATCGGCACGGCCAGCACGGCGAAGAGGTGGATGCCGAGCCAGCGCGGGGTCAGGAGGAACCGGTACACCCCACCACGGTAACCAGCGTTCCCGGAGCCGCCGCAGCGGGGTCGCCCCGGCTCAGCTGCCGGGCAGCGGGACGGTGCGGTAGACCGTCCCGGCGCAGGCACCCGGAACCGTGACGCTGGCCGCCACGGCGCCCCCCGCGCCCGGAACATGGCCGATGGTCACGTTCGGTACCGCCGGGGCGGTACCGGACGTCCCGGCGCCCGACCCGGAGCCGGCCGGGCTTCCCCCACCGCTGCCGGTCCCGGTCGCGTTGCCGGTCGGGGCCGAGGCGGAGGCGCTGGCCGTCGTCGTGGCACAGCTCGGGGCGTTGGGCCCGATGGCCGGCACCCAGGCGAACTGGACGACGTAGCTGTGGCCCGGGCGCAGCACCACCGGCGTCGCCGTTGCCGCCGGCACGGGCAGGCCGGTGGCCGGGTCGCCCGCGGTGTGCTGGACGAAGCTGATCCGGGCCGGATCGGTGCCGACGGTGCTGATCAGTGCCACCACCCCGGGGGTACTGACCTGGCAGGCGCTGGTGGAGGTGTTGGTGACGCTGAACGAGCCGTAGACCGTGCCGTCCGATCCCGCCGTACCCACGGTGCCCGCGCCACCGCCGAGCTGACCGCGCCCGCACTCGGCGGCCGCCGCCGTGGCGGAGCCGCTGGGGCTGACCGCGCTCGGGGAGAGCTGGCTCCAGGGCAGGCCCGAGCTCCCGGACTGCCCGGCTCCCGGCGGTGACAGCAGGAACCCCGAGCCCGGGCTGCTGGGCAGCAGGGAGGCCGCGCCGTTGCCGGAATCCGGGTTGCCTGGCCCGGCGAGGGCCGTCGAGGGGCTGCCTCCGGTTCCGCCGCCCCCGCCCTGGGTCGGCGTGCTGGTGCCCGCGTTCTGGTAGCCCCGGGGGCCCTGCGCGCCTTCCGCGGTCTCGTCGGACCCGGCCGCCGAGTGCAGCGCCGCGGCGCCGATCACACCGAGCGCGAGCGCGAGCGCCACCGAGCCGGCCGCCTGCCGGCGCCGCAGCCGGCGCTGCGGTACCGCATGGCGAAGCTGGGCGAGCGCGGTCGGCGTGGGCTGCAGCGCGGCGACCGACCGGTGCATCAGCTCCCGGAGCGCGGCCTCCTCGGGGGCGAGGCTGCCGCCGAGGTCGACGGTCCCGGGCGGCGCCGGAGCGTCCGCCCCGGCGGGCGCGAGCCAGGGCGGCAGCGCGTTCGGCGGCGTCATCGGCACCGGTGGCACACCCTGCCCGCCGCCCCGGTTCCCGCCACCCGGCCGCACCACGCGGACCGCCGGCCGGCCGTCCTGCGGTCGGGCCCGCTGACCCTGGTCCTCCCGCCCGGAGCCGTCCCACGCCTGGGGCGGCTCCGAGGGGGAGTCCTCGTCGCGCGGGTCCCCCAGCTGCACGTCGTTGCCGCTCATGACGCGCTCTCCATCGCGACCCGCAGCGCGGCGAGCCCGCGCGAGCCGTAGGCCTTCACCGAGCCGACGGAGATGCCGAGGCTGTCCGCCACCTGGGCCTCCGTCATATCCGCCAGGTAGCGCAGCACCAGCACCTCGCGCTGGCGGCGCTGCAGGCCGCGCAGGGCGCGGCGCAGCTGGTCGCGCTCCAGCGCGTCGTACGCGCCCTCCTCGGCGCTGGCCATGTCCGGCATCGGCTTGGGCAGCAGCCGCAGGCCCATGATCCGGCGGCGCAGCGTCGAACGGGACAGGTTGACCACGGTCTGCCGCAGGTAGGCCAGTGTCTTCTCGGGGTCGCGCACCCGGCGGCGGGCCGCGTGCACCCGGATGAAGGCCTCCTGCACCACGTCCTCGCAGGAGGCGACGTCGTCCAGGAGCAGGGCGGCCAGTCCCAGCAGCGAACGGTAGTGGGCCTGGTAGGTCTCGGTGAGCTGGTCGACGCTGGTGCCCTCGGCGACGCCTGCGACGCCCGCCCGCTCACCGATCCGGTCGCCGACCCGGCCCACCCCGACGCTGCGGTCGCTGGTGAGCTCGACCACCTGGTCCACGGCGCGGCGCATGTTCGGGAAGGGCGCGGTCATGAGACCAGCCCCCGAGCGCTCCGGTATCCCGGCACTCCACACCTGTTCTGCCAAGTAGGCCACGCCGGTTGGACCACTGTCCCCGCACAAAGGTTGTAGGGGCAGAGGTTGTCGAGGCAAAGGTTGTCGGGGCAAAGCAGGTCGCCGCCGCCCATTCCGCCGCCCTCCCCAGGTCCGCCGCCATCGGTCCATCGCCGCCGGCACGAGCTGACGCGTCCACCGTACGGGGTCGGCCTACGCGCGTCACCGGAACACCGGAGTTCCGTTCTCCGGGTGCCCGTCCGGGCCTGAATACGCACAGACCCGCACATACCCGCACCCGCACCGACCCGGAACCGGACTGGTCCCGCACACGGACACGTTCGGCGCGACAGCCGGGTTCCCGGCGGTGCCGGGTCTGCGCAACTCCTCCGCAGCATCCCCCCGGCTCCCCCGCAGCCGACTGCCGCTGAGCTCCGTCGCAGTCGGCTCCCCCAGCGCTCCCCCGCAGTCAGCTCCCGCTGAGCTCGGCCGCGACGACCTCGGCGATCTGGGCGGTGTTGAGGGCCGCGCCCTTGCGCAGGTTGTCCCCGCACAGGAACAGCTCCAGCGCGTACGGGTCGTCGAGCGAGCGGCGGACCCGGCCGACCCAGGTCGGGTCGGTGCCGACCACGTCCGCCGGGGTCGGGAACTCGCCGGTGCTCGGGTCGTCGTAGAGGACGACGCCGGCGGTGGTGGCGAGGATCTCCTGGGCCCGGTCGACGGTGACCTGGTTCTCGAACACCGCGTGCACCACCAGCGAGTGCGTGGTGACCACCGGGACCCGGACGCAGGTCGCGGACACCTTGAGGTCGGGCAGTCCCAGGATCTTGCGGGACTCGTTGCGGACCTTCAGCTCCTCCGAGGACCAGCCGTCCTCCTGGAGCGAGCCGGCCCAGGGCACCACGTTCAGCGCCAGCGGCGCGGGGAACGGGCCCGCGCCGGTGTCGGCTATCGCGCGCCGCACATCGCCGGTCCGCGTTCCCAGCTCGGAACCGGCGGCGTCGGCGGCCGCGACGGCGGCGGTCTGCGCACGCAGGGCGTCGATGCCGGCCTGGCCCGCGCCCGAGGCCGCCTGGTAGGAGGCGACGACGAGCTCCCGCAGGCCGAACTCGGCGTGCAGCGCGCCCAGCGGCACCATCATCGACAGCGTGGTGCAGTTGGGATTGGCGATGATGTCGCGCCGCCGCATCCGCACCGCCGAGGCGTTCACCTCGGGGACGACCAGCGGCACGTCCTCGTCCATCCGGAACGCGCCGGAGTTGTCGACCGCCACCGCGCCCTTGGCGGCGGCGATCGGTGCCCAGACGGCGGACACCTCGTCGGGAACGTCGAACATGGCGACGTCCACCCCGTCGAAGCACTCCTCGCTGAGCGCGAGCACCTCGACCTCCTCGCCGCGTACGACGAGTTTGCGTCCGGCGGAGCGGGCGGAGGCGACCAGGCGGATCTCGCCCCACACATCGGCGCGGGTCGAGAGCAGCTCCAGCATCACCGTGCCGACGGCGCCGGTGGCGCCGACGACGGCGAGGGTGGGCTTGCGGGCGGCCTGGTCGGCCCCGCCCGGGGTCACCGGCCGGTCCCGCCGTAGACGACGGCCTCGTCGCTCTCGCTGTCCAGACCGAAGGCGGTGTGCACCGCGCGGACCGCCTCGTTGACGTCGTCGGCACGGGTGACCACCGAGATGCGGATCTCGGAGGTGGAGATCAGCTCGATGTTGACGCCCGCGTCCGACAGCGCCTCGAAGAAGGTCGCGGTGACCCCGGGGTTGGACCGCATCCCGGCGCCGACCAGGGAGATCTTGCCGATCTGGTCGTCGTAGCGGAGCGACTCGTAGCCGACGCCCTCCTGCACCCGCTCCAGCGCCTCGATGGCCTTGCGGCCGTCGGTCTTGGGCGCGGTGAAGGAGATGTCCGTCAGGCCGGTCGAGGCCGCGGAGACGTTCTGCACCACCATGTCGATGTTGACCTCGGCGTCGGCGATGGCCCGGAAGATCCGCGCGGCCTCCCCGGGCTTGTCGGGGACGCCGACGACGGTGACCTTGGCCTCCGACGTGTCATGGGCGACCCCGGAAATGATCGCGTGCTCCATGGCGTTCTCGCCCCCTTCTGCGGGCTGGTTGCGGACCCAGGTCCCGACGTGTCCGGAGAAGGACGACCGTACGTGGATGGGCATGTCATAGCGGCGGGCGTACTCGACGCAGCGGGCGAGCAGCACCTTGGAGCCGGACGAGGCCAGCTCCAGCATGTCTTCGTAGCCGATCTCGTCGATCTTCCGCGCCTTCTTCACCACGCGCGGGTCGGCGGTGAACACGCCGTCCACGTCGGTGTAGATCTCACAGCACTCGGCGTTCAGCGCGGCCGCCAGGGCGACCGCCGTGGTGTCCGAGCCGCCGCGGCCCAGGGTGGTGATGTCCTTGCTGTCCAGGGACACCCCCTGGAAGCCGGCCACGATCGCGATGTTGCCCTGGTCCAGGGCGGTACGGATCCGACCGGGCGTCACATCGATGATGCGCGCCTTGTTGTGGACCGAGTCGGTGATGACCCCGGCCTGGCTTCCGGTGAACGACTGCGCCTCATGCCCCAGGGATTTGATCGCCATCGCCAGCAGGGCCATGGAGATGCGTTCTCCGGAGGTCAGCAACATGTCGAGCTCGCGGCCGGCAGGGAAAGGTGACACCTGCTCCGCGAGATCGATGAGCTCGTCCGTCGTGTCACCCATCGCGGACACCACGACGACGACCTCATGGCCGGCCTTCTTGGTGTCGACGATTCGCCTGGCGACGCGCTTGATGCCCTCGGCATCAGCGACGGAGGAGCCGCCGTACTTCTGCACGACAAGGCCCACGTGCGCTCCTCGTTCTGTCCTGGTACTGCGGTCGGCCCAGTCTAGCGAGACGGGCCGACGACCCCGAGGCATTCCGCATGGTGAGATCCGGTGTTCACCGGGCGAGATCGGGACGCACTGGGCTGTGGCCGCCCAGCTCCGCCGCCATCAGCGCGCCGGCCTGTTGTTCCAGCTGCTCGTCGGTCAGGCCGTCGTCGTCGGTGTCGGCACCCTCGACCGGGGCCCCGATCGGGCTGTCCAGCCGGACGTGGGCGACCAGCGAGTGCAGCGCGCGCAGCACCGAGGTAGTGGTCGACCCCCAGTTGGCCAGGTAGGAGAACTGCCACCACCACAGCGCCTCGGAGATCCGGCCGTCGCGGTAGTGGACCAGGCCGTGCTCCAGATCGGTGACCACCCCGGCCAGGTCGTCGGAGATCCGGCACGGCACCGGCTTGTCGGCCGGCCCGTACGGGTCGAAGACCTCGTGGTAGACGTCGATCGGCGCGAGCAGGTCGGCCAGTTGCTGGCGCAGCTCGTCCTCGTCCGCGTCCGGGCCGGTGTCCGGCTCGTAGCGGTCCTCCGGCAGCACGTCCTCGATCGCGCCGAGGCGGCCGCCCGCCAGCAGCAGCTGGGAGACCTCCAGCAGCAGCAGGGAGATGGCGCTGCCGGGCTCGTCGCCCTTGGCGATCTCGTGCACGGCCAGCACGAAGCTGTCGACCGAGTCGGCGATCTGGACGGCGAAGTCGTCCGGCTCCTGAAGGCGGGGCGGAGCCGTCCTGGTGGCAGTGCGCGCCGCAGCGCCGAAGGTGGTGCCGGTGGTGGCGCCATTCGCGGTGACAGCGGTGGTGATGTCAGACATCGAGCAGTCGTCTCCCTTCGAAGGCCCGTCCGAGGGTGACCTCGTCGGCGTACTCCAGGTCTCCCCCGACTGGCAGCCCACTCGCCAGGCGGGTCACTTTCAGGCCCATCGGCTTGAGCAGTCGGGCCAGGTAGGTCGCGGTCGCCTCGCCCTCCAGATTGGGGTCGGTGGCCAGGATCAGTTCGGTGACGGTGCCGTCGGCGAGCCGTGTCATCAGCTCCCTGATCCGCAGGTCGTCCGGGCCGACGCCCTCGATCGGGCTGATCGCCCCGCCGAGCACGTGGTACCGGCCGCGGAACTCCCGCGTCCGCTCGACCGCGACCACGTCCTTGGGCTCCTCGACCACGCAGATCACCGCCAGGTCCCGGCGCGGGTCCAGGCAGACCCGGCAGCGCTCGGACTCGGAGACGTTTCCGCACACCACGCAGAAACGTACCTTCTCCTTGACCTCGCTCAGCGCATTGGCGAGCCGTCGAACATCCACCGGGTCGGACTGCAGGATGTGGAAGGCGATCCGCTGCGCGCTCTTGGGACCGACGCCGGGCAGCCTGCCCAACTCGTCGATGAGGTCCTGGACCACGCCCTCGTACACGCTTCGGCTCCTGCCCGTCCGTCGGTCCGACGATCTGCCGGACTGCCATCATCCTCTGGCGAGGTCTCCCGCCACACCCTCCCGACACACCCGCTCAGAATGCGCCGGGGGGCGTAGGGGAGCGATAAAGCCGTCAGAAGGGCAGCCCCGGGAGGCCGCCACCGCCCAGCCCCTGCGCCAGCGGGCCGAGACGCTCGGCCGCCAGCTTCTGCGCGGCCGCGTTGGCGTCCCGTACGGCGGCCAGAACCAGGTCGGCGAGCGTCTCGGTGTCGTCCGGGTCGACCGCCGCAGGGTCGATGACCAGGGCCTTCAGCTCTCCCGCACCACTGACGGTGGCCTTGACCAGACCGCCGCCGGAGCTGCCCTGGACCGTCGCCTCGGCCAGCTCCGCCTGGGTCCTGGCCAGCTGCTGCTGCATCTGCTGGGCCTGCTGGAGCAGGGCCTGCATGTCGGGCTGTGCACCACCGGGGAACATGGTTCGCTCCTGACTGCCTGACGGCTCGTGGACGCCTATGGACGTTTGTGGACGTTTATGGACGCTTGTGACGTACGGACGTGCATGGACGTGCATGGACGGGCTTGAACGTGCATGGACGGACATGGACCTGCATGGTCGCGGGCATGGCCCGTCACGGCCGCGCCCGGACACGTGTGGACGCGTCCGGACACCGCCCCGCTGAGCCTACGTGGTCGCGCCGACAGCGGACGCGTCAGCGATCGTGCTCGATCTCCTCGATCACCGTCGCACCCAGCTCCCGCATGATCAACTCCGGGCCGGACACTCCGCCCGGCGCGAACGCCGACTCCTCGGCCTCGGGGATGTCGTCATCCGGCGACATCGGCGGGACGCTCGCCACTGCGGACGGAGCCTGCGGCTCGGGCGCGGACGGCACCGGCGGCGGCGCTTGCTCCTGCCGCTGCGGCGGCTGCTCCTGCGTCTGCTGCGGCGGCCCGGCGTACTGCTGCGGTGGGGTCTGCGTCTGCGCCGGGGTGTACGGCTGCTGCGAGGGGTACGGCTGCGGCGCGGCGTGCTGCTGCGGCGCGGGCGGCGGGCCGCCGGGGGAGGCCGGGGCCGTCTGCGCCGCCGGCGCGGGGGCGGCGTACGGCTGGGCGGCGGCGTACGGCTGGTCCGGTGCGCCGGCGGCGAGCCCGCTCGGGCCCTGGCCCGGCGTACCGTTGCCCGACGGATCGACGATGCATTCGACCCGCCAGTCCACGCCCAGGGCGTCCGCGAGGGCCTGCCGCAGGATGTCGTCGCTGTTGCTGCTGACGAAGCTGTCGCGGGCGCCCGCGTTGATGAACGAGATCTGCAGCACGCTGCCGTCGAACCCGGCCACCTGCCCGTTCTGGCTGAGCAGGATCCAGGTGAAGCGCCGGCGGTTCTTGACCGCCTCCAGGATCTGCGGCCACAGCCGCCGTACCTCCGCCGCACCTCCCTGAGCGGCCTGCGGCGCGCCCGCATGGACCGGGGCAGCGGTCGGAGCCGAGGCCGGAGCCGAAGCTGGCATCGGGGCCGAGGTCCGCGCCACCGATTGCGCCGGCGCCTGGACGGCCGCCGGGGCGGCTTCCGCACTGTCACCGGGGAAGCTGCGCGGAACCGGCCAGGCCCCACGCGGCGGAGCGGTCGGCTGCGCCACCGCGCCGGCAGCGGGGGCGGCGGCAGGCGCCACCATGGCCGCGGGTGCGTGAGAGACCACGGGCCCGGGCGCGGCCGCAGGTGCCTGGGAGACCGCCGGCGCGGCCACCGGCACCTGTGCTGCCACGGTCGCAGGCATCACCGGCGGGTGCGACGCCACCGGCGCGGTGCCCGGAGCGATGTTCGCCGCAGCCGTCGCCAGATCGGCCCCCAGCCCGCCGCCGAACGCACCGGAGCGCCGCTCCAGCTTGTCCAGCCGCGCCTGCGTCGACCGCTCGTCCCCGTACGCACCGGGGAGCATCACCCTGGCGCAGATCAGCTCCAGCTGCAGCCGCGGCGAGGTCGCCCCGCGCATCTCCGTCAGCCCGGTGTTGACGATGTCGGCGGCCCGGCTGAGCTCGGCGGCACCGAACTGGCGCGCCTGCTGCTCCATCACGGCGATCCGGTCGGCCGGGGCGTCGATGATCCCCTTCTCCCCGGCGTCCGGCACGGCAGAGAGGATCACCAGGTCCCGCAGCCGCTCCAGCAGGTCCGCCGCGAAGCGGCGCGGATCGTGGCCGCCCTCGACCACCCGGTCGACCAGCCCGAACACGGTCGCGCCGTCCTGCGCGGCGAAGGCGTTCACGACCTCGTCCAGCAGCGCCGCGTCGGTGTAGCCGAGCAGGGCCGTCGCCATGGCGTATGTCACACCACGGTCATCGGCTCCGGCCAGCAACTGGTCCATCACAGACATCGAGTCACGCACGGACCCGGCTCCGGCCCGCACCACGAGCGGATAGACGGAGTCCTCGACCTGGATGTCCTCGCGGCCGCAGACCTCGGCCAGGTAGTCGCGCAGGGTGCCCGGCGGGACCAGCCGGAACGGGTAGTGGTGCGTCCGGGACCGGATGGTCCCGATGACCTTCTCCGGCTCGGTGGTGGCGAAGATGAACTTGAGGTGCTCCGGCGGCTCCTCCACCACCTTCAGCAGCGCGTTGAAGCCGGCCGTCGAGACCATGTGGGCCTCGTCGATGATGTAGATCTTGTAGCGACTGGACGCCGGCGCGAAGAACGCCTTCTCCCGCAGGTCACGGGTGTCGTCGACACCACCGTGCGAGGCGGCGTCGATCTCGATCACGTCGATCGACCCGCCACCGCCGCGCGCCAGGTCCAAGCAGGACCGGCACTCGCCGCAGGGCGTGGGCGTGGGCCCCTGCTCACAGTTCAGACAGCGCGCGAGAATGCGCGCACTGGTCGTCTTCCCGCACCCGCGCGGGCCGCTGAACAGGTACGCGTGGTTGACCCGGTTGTTGCGCAACGCCTGCTGGAGCGGACCGGTGACGTGCTCCTGACCGATGACCTCGGCGTAGGTCTCGGGGCGATAGCGGCGATAGAGAGCGAGCGACACGTCACTGACCCTAACGGTCGGTACTGACAAGCGGTTGCCGCGCAGGAAGGCCGCGCGCCCCGCCGCAAACGACAAGACCCCCCGTGCACCCGCCAGAGCCCACTTACCCTTGCTGCCTTCCGGCCCTGGGGGGGTTCAGCGAGATAGCGCCACACGAGGGGCTGGGGACCAGCGTAGCCGATCCCCACCCGAGCCGTGACCACCCCACCCCACCCGGCCGCCCCCAGGTCAGCCGCCCCGGAACATGTTCGCGAGCACCCCCAAACGTCTAGTAAGCTCTCCCACGGAGGATTCGCCTAGTGGCCTAGGGCGCACGCTTGGAAAGCGTGTTGGGGGCAACCCCTCACGAGTTCGAATCTCGTATCCTCCGCAGGTCAGAAGCCCCGCCCGGTTCACCGGTGCGGGGCTTCTGCGTTCCTGGTCTCAGTTTTGGTCTCAGTCGGCCACCGAGGCTGCAGCAGCACACTCGATCAATCAAGCGGAGGCGTGATTCGCAGAGCCGCCGACCTGCTGCTCGGAAGAGGTGAAGCTGGGCCTAGCAATGTGCCCGGCCTGCAGCACAGGCCCGTGGAAGATCCCCCCACTGATCTCGTTGTGAACGCGGCTGCCAGTCGCCTCGGCGGTCCCAAGCAGATCATCCAACGCCTCTTGCAGCGCCACACCGAAGTCCAGGTCGCGCTCCACTGCGTCCTCCAAAGCTAGTTCTAGACGCTGGCGAGTCCTCGGAGACAGTCCATCCTGCCCAGCCTCAGCCTCCTCCTGCGCCCTTTGCAGCGCTGGTTCCATGCCTAGCTTTCGGCTGACCAGCTCGTGCACCTTGTCCATTCCAACATCAAGAGTCCGGTCCACTTCGGAGTCAGCCCGCCCGCCGACACGTTGGGCCTTGCGAATCAACCAACTGAACACATAGCCGACCGCAATCTCGATCACCGTTACCCGACCGCCCCACCTAGTCGCTGACGAAGCATCGGACTCTACTCGCGATGCGAGCTCAACGGCAGCGCCGTGAAGTGCCTTCAGGTCCGCTTCGAAGATCACATCCAGGGATCCCGGCACAGTCGCACGCTGGCCATCGACCCATCCACATCGCAAGCCGCGATGTAGCGACGACATGGAAGCGTCGTATCGACACTCTTGCCCCTCGCAGAAGTCGTATCCCAAGAGCTGCTACACCTCCTAGAGTGGGGCATCAACAGCTCCAACGGACTCGTCTCAGACCTAGGGGGTAGCCAGTGGGATGGTCAACTGCAACTGGATGGCCTTCAGAACCGGTTGAGCTGCCCGGCCGAACATCCCCACTGGAGTAGCCTCTATGCCGACACCTGAGCGACTTGAGCCGATATCGAATGAAGTCAGCGGTGGCATCCAGTTGGCACCGGTTCTCCAGGGTCCCTTTCACGGGTCCGTCTCTATCGGAGGGCAGCCTGGCACTACGGTGGCCCCGTATGTGAAGGATCCTGAACGCTGGCCTGTCACGAACGACTGGGACGCGATCCTAAGCGGAGTGCACAGGGCACGCCCAGATGCTGAAGGCGCCGTAGTTCCCACTTACGTAGAGCGTGACGCAGACAGAAGGCTACGTACGCGCCTCGCAGCAGTCGCGCGAACGGGCGGCCTCCTTCTCTTGATCGGGGACTCCACAGCGGGAAAGACGCGATCAGCATTCGAAGCGGTACGTCAGGTACTTCCGGGCTATCGCATCTTGGCTCCTGATACGAATGCCGAACTCGCCTGTGGAGTCGAGATTATCGCCGGACTAGGGCAAAGTTGCCTCGTCTGGTTAGACGATCTCGACCGCTTCCTTGGCGAAGAGGGATTGGAACCAGGTTTGCTGGCAGAGCTGGTCCGACTCCGCATTCCCGTTTTAGCCACCATGCAAAGCCGTGTATTCAATACCCTCACCCTCCAGGCTGGCCGAGGCAGCACCGCCCAAGGCAATCCTCTTGCACACCACAGGAACACTGTTGGTCTTCGAGTGCTTAACCAAGCCGAGACCGTGGAGATGGAGCGACTCTGGAGCCGCGAGGAGATAGGCCGAGCAAAGCATTGTCGAGACGAGCGCGTTCGCAGCGCTAGTCGATATCATGGGTCCTACGGCATTGCAGAATACCTAACAGCTGGACCAGAATTATGGCGGGAATGGCGGCAAGCATCTTGCGTAGGTGGTGCACCTCGCGGCGCCTCGCTCGTCGCAGCCGCCGTCGATCTGGCTCGTACCGGCCTCAAGGGACCATACCCTCACAAGCTAGTCATTGGATTACACGAGGCCTACCTGACCGCGACAGGCGGCCTTCGCCTTCATCCAGAGCCTCTGGAAAGTGCTGTTTCGTGGGCCACACAGGTACGTCATGGCGTTACGGGACTACTAATGCCCGGCCCCGGCGAAACATGGTCTGTCTTCGACTACCTAGCTGGTACGGCTCGCAGCGAATCCGCCTTACCATCCGTGCCGATTGCGACATGGAATGCCGCACTCAGGGCCGAGGGTGCCGACCCACTTCACATTGGAATGCATGCATTCCATGACGACCTCTTTGACGTCGCGGAGGCTGCTCTAAGGCCACTTATCGAAGAAAGCCTTGATGCTGCTCTAAACCTCGCCACAATCCTGACAAGAACGGGTCGGCCAGAGGAAGCAGAAGTCCTATGCCGACGTACCGCAGAGGGTGGGCAAGCCGCTGCATGGTGCCGCCTTGCTGCGCTCTTGCATCCTCAGGAGGACCGGGAAGAGGAGGCAGAGGATGCCTACCGCAGAGCAATCGAGGGAGGGCATGGCCATGCCAATAGAGGCCTTGGGGACCTACTTGCCGAAGTCAACCGCGACGATGGAGCCGAGGTTGCGTATACCGAGGCACTGGCGGCGGGCGTGGACGAGGCATGGTGTGGACTGGGTGACATCCTAGCTAGGGCCGGCCGTCGGGAAGAGTCCAATACCGCCTTCCGCAACGCAGCCGAATCGCCAAATCCTGCCGTCTGGTGCCGCCTAGGCTCCTCGCTCACAAAGGCTGGGCGCACCGAAGAGGCAATGAAATTATTCCAGCGCTCGCACGAAGCTGGGCATTCGCATGCCCAGACGGAGATGGGCGATCTACTCACCGAGCTCGGCCGCGCCGACGAAGCAGAATCGGCCTACTTGAGTGCACATGGGAAAGGAGAAGCCGCTGCCGCCTGCCGACTCGGCGACCTGTTGATGGATGCTGGGCGGAATGTAGAAGCCAAAGCCTCGTACCGCAAGGCCCTTGACGATGGTCATGTCCATGCGGGATGCCGACTTGGCGAACTTCTATCCCAGGGGGGGCTCACCAAGGAAGCCGAAGCAGCCTACCGTCAGTCTTTCGAAGGCGGACACGCTCATGCAGGTGAGAGACTCCGATTTCTCCTCGGTCAGGCTGGTCGCTACAAGGAGGCCGCCGCTGTTCGATATCGACGGCGTCGCCCCGGATCAGGTAACTCGCACGGCCGGAAGAAGAAAAGATAGCCGCAATTTCCGCCTTCCCCCTATGTACCCCATCAGGCGGGCAGCGCAAAGCTGGCCCCAATGAATCATGTTTGGGGCCAGCTTGCTTCCTTTATCAGGGGGCGCTGTCCGGGGTCTCTTCAAGTTTGGCCCACAGAAGGCTGCCAACCTTCTCTGCAACGTCGTGGAGCATCGGGTCGGTGACGTGCTGGTAGCGCATGGCCATCGAGGCAGAGGACCAGCCCATGATCGCCATGACGATCCGCTCCGGGACACCTAGGAGAAGAAGGACGGTTGAGGCTGTGTGGCGCGCATCATGCAGGCGACCGTCGCGGACTCCGGCCTCGTTCAGCAGCCTCTTCCAGTGGTGGGAGTCCGTGTTCGGGTTGAGGGGTTCACCGGTCTCAGACGCGAAGACGTACCCCTTGTCCACCCAGAGATCCCCCGCCTGTGAACGCTCGCGCGCCTGCTCCTCCAAGTGCTCACGAAGGACCTTGACGAGCTCCTCGGGGAGGCCGATCACGCGTCGGCCGGCTCGGGACTTGGTTTCCTTGGTCTCGCGGCGAATCTGCTTGCGCTGTCGACAGTAGCCCGGCGTGCGACCGCAGTCCTCGCGGCAGCCATGTGCGTATCGGGGCCGAAGTCGGCCGCGCCGGACGCGCACCACTCCAGCGTCCAGGTCAACGTCTGTCCACTGCAGGCCGAGCGCCTCCCCTTGCCGAAGACCCAGGGCGAGGGCGAAGAGCCAGCGAGCGGAGTTCCGGCGACGCCCAGCGGCCAGGAGCAGTTCCTGGACTTCCGTCACCTCGTATGGCTCCACCTCTTCCTCATCCAGGCGCGGAGCCTTGGCGACCTTTGCCGGATTGACGATCAGGTGACCTCGGCGGAGTGCCTCGGCCAAGGCGACGCGGATGGTGCGGTGCGCCTGGTGGGCGGTCGCGGGCTTGCTTCCGGCGGCCTGCATCTTCGTGTAGAAGCGTTCCAGGTGCTCAGGTTCAAGTTTGGTTAGCCGGTGTGCACCCAGGCCGGGGATGAGGTGCACCCGGACCGCGACCTCGTAACCGCTGAGGGTGTTCTCGGTGACACTCAGGGGCGCGATGTTCTCGATCCAGTGGGTAAGCCAGGTCTTGACGGTCCACGCCTTGCCGGGCTTGCGGAGAGTGCCCGCATCGCGGAACTTCTCTAGCTCGCGAACTTTCTTGGTGGTCTCGGCTCGGGTTTTCGCGGAGACATGGCGTCGGTCTGCAGTGCCGTCGTCCCTAACGCCGACGGTGACACGGCCATGCCACCGTCCGTCCCTGGCCTGGTAGATGGAGGAAGCCCCGTTGGGCTGGCGGGATGTGGACATGATCGCCTCCTCAGGCCGCGAGACGGAAGCGACCGTTACTGAGACGCCGTCTTCGTATCGGTCATGGTGAGCGCGGGTTCGATTGCGTCGACTCGGTGGACTGAACTTCCGGTGGTCGAGGCATGCAAGTAGG
>NZ_JBGCCS010000058.1:0-30596 GCF_041262645.1 Streptacidiphilus sp. EB129 | reverse complement strand
TTGATGACGCGTTGCTGGGAGGGTCCGTTGGGTGCGGTCAGGCCGTTGCTGGCGCCGTCCTGGTTGACCGCGCTGCCGCGCAGTACGGCCAGGACGGGGTGGCCGTTGCGCCGTGCGTCGGACAACCGCTCCAGCAACACCAGACCGGCCCCCTCACCGAATCCGGTCCCGTCGGCGGCGGCTGCGAAGGGCTTGCAGCGGCCGTCCGGGGCCAGCCCGCCCTGCCGGCTGAACTCCACGAACAGCTCCGGGCTGGACATCACGGTGACCCCGCCGGCCAGCGCGAGGTCGCACTCGCCGGAACGCAGCGACCGCGCGGCCAGGTGCAGGGCCACCAGCGAGGACGAGCACGCGGTGTCGACCGTGATCGCCGGGCCTTCCAGGCCGAAGACATACGCCAGCCGCCCGGACACGATGCTGCCCGAATTGCCGGTGCCGAGGAAGCCCTCCACGTCCTCCGGGATGTGCGGCAGCAGCCGCGCGGCGTAGTCCTGCTGCATCAGTCCCACGAACACCCCGCCCGCTGTCCCGCGCAGTTGCTCCGGGTCGATGCCGGCCCGTTCGAACACCTCCCAGGCGGTCTCCAGCAGCAGCCGCTGCTGCGGGTCCATCGCCAGCGCCTCACGCGGCGAGATCCCGAAGAACTCGGCGTCGAAGTCGCCGGCCCCGGTCAGGAAGCCGCCCTCGCGGGCACAGGAGGTGCCGCGGTGCTCGGGGTCCGGGTCGTACAGGGCGTCCAGGTCCCAACCGCGGTCGACCGGGAACTCCGAGACCGCGTCGGCTCCCTCGGCGACCAGCCGCCACAGGTCGTCGGGGGAGGACACTCCGCCCGGGAACCGGCAGCCCATGGAGACGATCACCACCGGGTCGTCCCGGTCGGCGGACCGCGCCGGGACGGAGGCCGGACGTGCGACCGGCGCACCGGCGCCCAGCAGCTCGTCCCGCAGATGCCCGGCCAGCACCATCGGCGACGGCTGGTCGAACACCAGCGTGGCCGGCAGTCGCAGGCCGGTCGCCGTGTTCAGCCGGTTCCGCAGCTCGACCGCCGCCAGCGAGTCGAAGCCCAGGTCCCGGAAGGCCCGGCCGGCCTCCACCGCTGCCGGCGAGGCGTGCCCGAGCACCGCCGCCACCTGTGTGCGCACCAGCTCCACCAGCAGCCGCATCTGCTCCGCCGCCGGCAGCGCGCCCAGCCGGCCCGCCAGCGAGGAGTCCGCCACCGCGCGGGCCGCCACCCGGCGGGCCGGGCCACCGACCAGGTCGCGCAGCAGCGCGGAGACCGGTGCGTCCGTCGCCCCGGCCCGCAGCGCCGCCAGGTCCAGTCGGATCGGCACCAGCAGCGGCAGGTCCACCCCCAGCGCGGCGTCGAACAGGGCCAGGCCCTGCTCGGTGGAGAGGGCGGGCATGCCGGACCGGGCCAGCCGACGCAGGTCGGCGCCGGTCAGCGAGCCGGTCAGCGCGCTGGGCTGCTCCCACAGGGTCCAGGCCAGCGACTGGCCGGGCAGCCCGTGCGCCCTGCGGTGCTGGGCCAGCGCGTCGAGGAAGGCGTTGGCCGCTGCGTAGTTGCCCTGCCCGGGGCCTCCGAAGACGCCCGACGCCGAGGAGAAGAGCACGAAGGCGGAGAGGTCCAGATCCCTCGTCAGCTCGTGGAGATGCAGCGCCGCCTCGGCCTTGGGCCGGATTACCGTGTCCATCCGGTCGGGGGTCAGCGAGGAGACCACGCCGTCGTCCAGCGCGCCGGCCGCGTGCAGCACCGCGGTCAGCGGGTGCTCGGCCGGGACGTCGGCGAGCAGCGCGGCGAGCGCCGCCCGGTCCGACACGTCGCAGTGGGCCACCGAGACCTCGGCCCCCAGCCCGTTCAGCTCGGCTGTCAGCTCGGCCGCCCCCGGGGAGTCCGGGCCGCCCCGGCTCGCCAGCAGGAGGTTCCTGACGCCGTGTCTGACGACCAGGTGCCGGGCGATCCGGGAGCCGAGCAGCCCGGTGCCGCCGGTGATCAGGACGGTGCCCGCCCGGTCGAGGCCGACCGCCCGCCCGCCCGGCGTTTCCGGCCGGACCTCGGCCGGGACACCGACCCTGGCCAGGACGGGGGCGCGCAGCCCGCCGTCGCGCACAGCGAGCTGGTCCTGACCCGATGCCAGCGCGGCCGGCAGCAGGGCCTCCTGACCGGGCGGCAGGTCGAGCAGGCCGAATCGGCCGGGGTGCTCGGACTGGGCCGAGCGGACCAGTCCCCAGACCGCGCTGTGCGGCAGGTCGGTGACGTCCTCGTCCGGGCCGGCCGCGACAGCGCCCGAGGTCACGAAGACCAGCCGGGTGTCGGCCGACCGGTCGTCGGCCAGCCACTCCCGCAGCAGCCCCAGCGCCCTGTGGGTCGCCTGGAGCAGGCCCGAACCCGCGGGACCGGCGGGCACCAGCACCGCGTCGGGCGGCTCCAGGCCGAGCGCCGACAGTTCCGGGCAGCGGTCCGGCCCGAGCCCGGGCCGCTCCCCGCCCAGAACCACCCAGCGCGCGCCTCGGCCGCCGTCGGCGGGGACCGGCGTCCAGGCCACCTGGTAGAGCGAGTCGTGGAACCGGGCCGTCCCGAAACGGGCCTGTCCGACGGGCCGCAGCACCAGCGACTCCACCTCGGCCACCGGCCGTCCCGCCGGGTCGGACACCGACAGTGACAGCGCGTCAGGTCCGTTGGGGGCCAGCCGCACCCGCACGGCGGTGGCGCCGGAGGCATACAGGCTCACCCCGGTCCAGCTGAACGGCAGCCTGCCCTCGGCCGCCGGGCCCAGGCCGGTGGCGTGCAGTGCCGCGTCGAGCAGCGCGGGGTGCAGGCCGAAGCGCCCCGCCTCGTCCTGCCGCTCGGCGGGAAGCCCGGCCTCGGCGTAGAGGTCCTCACCCAGCCGCCAGGCGGCGGTCAGGCCCTGGAAGGACGGGCCGTAGTCGAAGCCGGCCGCGGCGAACCGCTGGTACAGCCCCTCCAGCTCGATCGGCTCCGCGCCCGCCGGGGGCCAGGGAGCCGGGTCCGCGTCCTCGCCGGGCACCGGACCTTGCGGACCCGCCGGAGCTTCCGGGGCCAGCAGCCCGCCGGCGTGCCGCAGCCAGTCGGCGTCCTCGGCGTCCTCCAGCCGCGAGTGCAGGGTGACCGTCCTGGCTCCCCACTCGTCGGGCGCACCGACGGCCAGCCGCAGCAGCACCGCCCCCCGGGCCGGGAGCACCAGAGGGGCCTCCAGGGTGAACTCCGCGACCCGGCCGCAACCCACCTGGTCGCCGGCCCGGACCGCCAGCTCCAGGAAGGCCGTTCCGGGCAGCAGCACCGAGCCGCGGACCGCATGGTCGGCCAGCCAGGGGTGGGTGCGCAGCGAGAGTCGACCGGTGAACAGCAGGCCGTCCTGGTCCGCGAGCGTCACCACCGCCGCCAGCAGCGGGTGCTCGGCGGAGGCCAGGCCGGCCGACCCCAGGTCGCCCGGCCCGGCGGTGCTGTCCTCCAGCCAGTAGTCCTGCCGCTGGAAGGCGTAGGTGGGCAGTTCCACCGGGCGGGTGCCGCGTCCCGCGTACACCGCGTTCCAGTCGGCCGGGACCCCGCGCAGCCACAGCTCGCCGAGGGAGGCCAGCAGCCGTTCCGGGCCGCCCTCGCCGCGCCGCAGCGAGCCGGTGGCCAGGGCGTCGGCGCCGGCCGCCTCGGCGGTCTCCTGCACCCCGAGGGTCAGCACCGGGTGCGGGCTCACCTCCAGGAAGATGTGGTGGCCCGAGGCCAGCAGCGCCCGGGTCGCCTGCTCGAACTCCACGGTCTGCCGCAGGTTGCGGTACCAGTGGCCGGCGTCCAGTGCGCCGGTGTCCAGCAGCCCGCCGGTGACGGCGGAGTAGAACGGCAGCTCGGACGGCTGCGGCGTGATGCCGGCCAGCTCGGTCAGCAGCCGCTGCTCGATCTCCTCGACCTGCGCGCAGTGCGAGGCGTAGTCCACCGGGACGTCCCTGGCTCTGACCCCCTCGGCGGTCAGCTCGGCCAGCAGGTCGGCCAGCGCCGTCCGTTCCCCGGAGACCACCACCGAGGAGGGGCCGTTCACGGCGGCCAGCGCCAGCCGCTCGCCCCGGTCCGCGATCCGCTCCCTGACCCTGGCGGCCGGCAGTGGCACCGAGAGCATGCCGCCGCGACCGGTCAGCACCCGCAGCGCCCGGCTGCGCAGTGCCACCACCTTGGCGCCGTCGTCCAGATCGAGCGCCCCGGCGACCACGGCGGCGGCGATCTCGCCCTGGCTGTGCCCGACCACGGCGGCCGGTTTCACCCCGTACGAGCGCCAGACCTCGGCCAGCGAGACCATGACCGCGAACAGCAGCGGCTGCACCAGGTCGACCCGTTCCACCGGCTCGCCGGAGCGCAGCAGTTCCAGCGGCGGACGGTCCATGTAGCGGGTCAGGGCCGCGTCGCAGGCCCGCATCCGCTCCGCGAAGACCGCCGAGCGTTCCAGTAGTTCCCGGGCCATGCCGGCCCACTGCGAGCCCTGGCCGGGGAAGACCATCACCACCTCGCCGCCGGAGCCGGCCGGGGCGCGCCGCAGGCCCGGCAGCTCGTCCCCCTCGGCCAGGGCCGCCAGCCCGCGCAGCAGGCCGCCGCGGTCCGCCGCGACCAGTGCGGCGCGCTGCTCCAGGGCGGCCCGGCCGGTCGCCAGCGCATGGCCGACGGCCAGGGCACCCAGGTCGGGACGGTCCGTCAGGTGCCGGTGCAGTTGGGCGGCCTGGGCCCGCAGCGCGGCCGGGGTCGCGCCGGAAATCGTCCACAGCGCCGGTCCGGCCGGCTCGGCCGCGGACACCGCCGCCGCAGGCTTCTCGGCCTGTTCCAGCACCACATGCGCGTTGGTGCCGCTGACGCCGAAGGAGGACACCGCGGCCCGGCGCGGCCTGCCGGTCTCCGGCCACGGGGTAGCCTCGGTCACCAGCCGGACCGCGCCGGAGCCCCAGTCCACCTCCGGCGTCGGGTCCGCCGCGTGCAGGGTGGGCGGCACCAGGCCGTTCCGGATCGCCTGGACCATCTTGATCACGCCGCCGACCCCGGCGGCCGCCTGGGTGTGGCCCAGGTTGGACTTCAGCGAGCCGAGCAGCAGCGGCTGCTCCTCGGGCCGGTCCTGGCCGTAGGTGGCCAGCAGCGCCTGGGCCTCGATCGGATCGCCGAGCGGCGTGCCGGTGCCGTGCGCCTCGACCACGTCGACCTCGGCCGCGGTCAGCCCGGCGTCGGCGAGCGCGGCCCTGATCACCCGCTGCTGGGCCGGGCCGTTGGGCGCCGTGAGCCGGCTGCTGGCGCCGTCCTGGTTGACCGCGCTGCCGCGCACCACGGCCAGTACCGGGTGCCCGAGCCGACGGGCCTCGGACAGCCGCTCCAGCAGCAGCAGGCCGACGCCTTCGCCCCAGCCGGTGCCGTCGGCACGGGCCGAGAAGGACTTGCACCGGCCGTCGGCGGCCAGCCCGCCCTGGCGGCTCATCTCGACGAACGGCACCGGGGTGGACATCACCATCGCGCCGCCCGCCAGGGCCAGCGTGCACTCGTCCTGGCGCAGCGCCCGGCAGGCCAGGTGCAGTGCGACCAGGGAGGAGGAGCAGGCGGTGTCGACGCTGATCGCCGGGCCCTCCAGGCCGAAGGTGTAGGCCATCCGCCCGGAGGCGACGCTGTCCGAGCTGCCGCTGCCCAGGTACCCCTGGACATCGGCCGGGGGCTGCCGCAGCCGGACCGCGTAGTCCTGGTACATCACCCCGGCGAACACCCCGGTCCGGCTGCCGCGCAGCCCGGCCGGGTCGATGCCGGCCCGCTCGAAGGCCTCCCAGCCGGTCTCCAGCAGCAGCCGCTGCTGCGGATCCATCGCCAGCGCCTCGCGCGGTGAGATCCCGAAGAAGCCGGGGTCGAACCGGCCCACCCCGGTGAGGAAGCCGCCTTCGGCGGCGTAGCTGGTGCCGGGCCGCAGCCGGTCCGGGTCGATCAGCACGTCCAGGTCCCAGCCGCGGTCCCCGGGGAAGGGCGCGATCGCGTCGGTGCCGGAGCTGACGAGCTGCCAGAGCCCTTCCGGGGTCTCCACGCCGCCGGGGTAGCGGCAGCTCATCGAGACGATGGCGATGGGCTCGTGGTGCCTGGCCTCGCTGTCCCGCAGCCGTTGCTTGGTGCGGTGCAGGTCTGCCGCCACCCGCTTGAGGTAGTCGCGCAGCTTGTCGTCGTTCACCGTGGTCGTCACCTTCGTCACCTTCGTCACCTTCGTCAGCTGGTCGGCAGGGGGGTCGGTGGTCCGCGCACCCGTCACGGCATGCCGAGCTCCTTGTCGATGAAGTCGAAGAGGTCGGCGTCGGTCGCGCCGTCCATGTCGGCTTCCGGGACCGCCGGGACCGCCTCCGCGGGCCGCAGTCGTCCCAGCAGCGCCCGCAGCCGGCCGTCGAGCTCCGGGTGGGCTGCGCTGTCGGCCAGGGCCCGTTCCAGCAGGGCCAGTTCGGCCATCCCGGCCGGGGCCGGGACGGCGGCCTCCTCCGGCCGCATCCGCTCGCTGAGGTGCCGGCCGATCGCTCCGGTCGTCGGATGGTCGAAGAGCAGGGTGGCGGGCAGTCGCAGCCCGGTGGCGGCGCGCAGCCGGTTGCGCAGCTCGACCGCGGTGAGCGAGTCGAAGCCCAGTTCCAGCAGCCCGCGTTCGACCGGCACCGCGGCCGGTCCTGAGAAGCCCAGCACCAGCGCCGCGTTGGAGCGGACCAGGTCGAGCAGTACCCGGTCCCGCTGCGGCTGCGGGAGCCCGGCCAGCCGCCCGCGCAGCGCGGCCGGGGCGTCGTCCCGGTCGGGTGCGGCCGCCGCGGTCCGCCGGACCGGCGTCCTGACCAGTCCGCGCAGCAGTGCGGGGACGCCGCCGCCCGCCTGGACGGCGATCGCGCGGGTGTCCAGACGCGCCGGCAGCACCATCGCCTCGTCCACCCGGTGCGCGGCGTCGAACAGCGCCACTCCCTCCTGCGGGGTGAAGGCCACGATGCCGCCGCGGGCGATCCGCCGCAGGTCGGCCTCGTCGAGTCCGCCGGTCATCCCGCTGCTGTTGGCCCACAGCCCCCAGGCCAGCGAGCTGCCGGCCAGGCCCCGGGCCCGTCGGCGGTGCGCCAGCGCGTCCAGGAAGGCGTTGGCGGCCGCGTAGTTGCCCTGCCCCATGCCGCCGAGGACACCGGCCAGCGAGGAGAACAGGATGAAGGCGGACAGCTTCATGCCCTCGGTGAGCTCGTGCAGGTGCATCGCGGCGTCGACCTTGGGCCGCAGCGCCAGGTCGAGCTGTTCCGGGGTCATCGCCGCCACCAGGCCGTCGGCCAGCACGCCGGCCGCGTGCACCACGGCGGTCAGCGGGTGGGCGGCGGGCAGGGCGGCCAGCAGCCCGGCCAGCGCGGTTCGGTCCGCCGCGTCGCAGGCGGCCACCGTGACCTCGGCGCCCAGTGACTCCAGTTCGGCGCGCAGCCGTTCGGCCCCGTCGGCGGCCGGACCGCTCCTGCTGGTCAGCACCAGGTGCCGGACGCCGTGCCGCACCACCAGGTGACGGGCGATCAGCGAGCCGATCGCGCCGGTGCCGCCGGTGATCAGGACGGTGCCGAGCGGGTCCCAGTGCGGCTGCCGCTGTTCGGGGTCCACGGGCACGCGGGCCAGCCGGGGGATGTGGACCCGGCCTTCGCGCAGCGCCACCTGCGGCTCGCCGCAGGCCAGTGCTCCGGCCAGGGCCTCCCGGGAGGACTCCGTGATGTCCAGGTCGACCAGGGTGAAGCGGTCGGGGTTCTCCGTCTGCGCGGATCGGACCAGTCCCCAGACCGCTGCCTGGGCCAGGTCCGGCACGTCGTCTCCCGGGCCCACGGGCACCGCGCCGGAGGTCACCAGCGCCAGCGTCGACCCGGCGAATCGGTCGTCGGCCAGCCAGTCCCGCAGCAGTGAGAGCACCCGCCCGGTGGCGGTCCTGACCGCGTCCGCCCAGCCCTCGGGGGACTCGGGGGACTCGGGGGACTCGGGCGCGCAGCGGGCCAGCACCAGCGCCGGCGCCTCGCCGTCCGGTCCCAGCAGCCCGGCCGGATCGGCGCCGGGCAGCAGCTCCACCCAGGCGGCGGCGCGGTCCGGCCGGGGCAGTGCCGTCCACTCCATCCGGTACAGCTCCTGGTGGCTGCCGGTGCGGGCCGACCCGACCCGGTCGGCGCTGACCGGCCGCAGCACCAGGGTCTGCGCCGAGGCCACCGGCTGCCCGGCGGGGTCGGTCAGCAGCACCGCGACGGTGTCCCGGCCGACCGGGGTGAGCCGGATCCGGACCGAGGCCGCACCGCAGGAGTGCAGGGTGACCCCGTTCCACGAGAACGGTAGCCACCCCTGGCTCTCGCCTTCGGGACCGGTGCCCGGAAGCACGTCGAAGACCAGGGCGTGCAGTGCGCTGTCCAGCAGCGCCGGGTGCAGCCGGTAGCGGCCTGCCTCGCTCTGCTGCGGGGCGGGCAGGGTCGCCTCGGCGAAGACCTGCTCGCCGAGCCGCCAGGCCGAGGTCAGGCCCTGGAAGGCCGGGCCGTAGCCGAAGCCGCCGGCGGCGAACCGCTCGTAGAGGCCGTCCGCGGGCAGCGGCACCGCACCGGCCGGCGGCCACGCGCCCGGCTCCGCTGTTGGCTCTGCCGTCGGTACCCCCGGTGCGGCGGCGGCCAGCCGGCCGGTCGCGTGCCGGGTCCACGGTTCGTCCCCGGCGTCGTCGTCGGGCCGGGCGTGCACGCTCAGCGGGCGGCTGCCGGCCTGGTCGGGGGCGCCGAGGGTCAGCTGGAGCAGCAGGCCGCCGGTCGCCGGGAGCACCAGGGGCACCTCCAGGGTGAGTTCTTCGACGTGACCGAGGCCGACCTCGTCGCCGGCCCGTACGGCCAGCTCCAGGAAACCGGTGGCCGGGAACAGCACCTGGCCGAAGACCCCGTGGTCGGCCAGCCAGGGGTGAGTACGCAGCGACAGCCTGCCGGTGAACAGGAATCCGTCGGAGTCGGCGAGCGGCACCGCCGCGCCGAGCAGCGGGTGGTCCGGGCGGAGCAGTCCGGCCCCGGTCAGGTCGGTCTCCGGGGCGGTGGCCTCCAGCCAGTAGCGCTCGCGCTGGAACGGGTAGGTCGGCAGCGTGGCCGGGCGGTCGCCGGGCGGGTCGAGCAGTGGGGTCCAGTCGACCGGGACGCCGTGTGTGTGCAGCCGCGCCAGCGCGGTCCGCAGCGCGTCCGGCTCGCTGCGGTCCCGGCGCAGCAGGCTGACCAGCAGCGCGCCGTCCGAGCGCTCGCTGAGGGAGTCCTGCGCCATGCCGCTCAGGGAGCCGTCCGGGCCGAGTTCCACGAAGGCCGTCACTCCCGCGCTCTCCAGATGGGCGATTCCCTCCTGGAACCTGACCGTGCCCCTGACCTGCCGCACCCAGTGGTCGGGGGAGCGGAGCTGCCCGGCCGTGGCGGTGGCGCCGGTGAGGGCGGAGACCACGGGGACGGCGGGCGGCCGGAAGTCCAGTCCCTCGGCGACCTGCCGGAAGTCGTCCAGCATGCCGTCCATGTGCGGGGAGTGGAAGGCGTGGCTGACCCGAAGCAGCCTGGTGCGCCTGCCCAGCGCCCGGACGTGCGCGGCGACCTCCCGCACCGCGGCCGCGTCCCCGGAGACGACGACTGCCGAGGGTCCGTTCACCGCCGCCAGCGACAGTTCGGCCTCCCGTCCGGCCAGCAGTGGTTCCAGCTCCTCGGCCGACACGGCGAGCGCGGCCATGGCGCCTCCGGAGGGCATCGCCTGCATCAGCCGGCCCCGGGCCGCCACCAGTGCGGCGGCGTCCGGCAGCGACAGCACCCCGGCCAGGTGAGCGGCCGTCAGTTCGCCGACGGAGTGGCCGAGCAGGTAGTCGGGCCGGATCCCGACCCACTCCAGCAGCCGTGACTGCGCGACGCCGAGCGCGAACAGGGCGGGCTGGGTGTAGGCGGTCAGATCGAGCGCGCCGCCGCCGTCCTGGACCACCTCGCACAGCGGCCGGTCCAGCAGCGGGTCCAGCTGTGCGCACACCTCGTCGAAGGCGTCCGCGAACACCGGGTACGCGGCATACAGGCCGGTTCCCATGCCGGGCCGCTGGCTGCCCTGCCCGGGCAGCAGGAAGGCGGTCCTGCCGGGGCCGCCGGTCACGCCGCGCACCAGCGCGGGGTCCTCGTCGCCGGCTGCCAGCGCGGCCAGTGCCGCGAGTCGGGCGGGCCGGTCGGCGCCCAGCAGTACCGCGCGGTGCTCGAAGCTGCTCCTGGTGGTGGCCAGGGCGTGCCCCGGGTCGGTCTCCGGACGGTCGGTCAGCTGTCGCAGCAGTCGGGCGGCCTGCTCGCGGAGCGCGGTGTCGGTGCGTGCGGAGAGCAGCCACGGGCCGCTGTTCGCCCCGGCGGGGCCGGTCCGGCCGGGCGGCTCGGGCACGTGCTCCAGAATGGTGTGCGCGTTGGTGCCGCTGACCCCGAAGGAGGACACCGCGGCCCGGCGCGGGTGGCCGGACTCGGGCCAGTCCCTGGTCTCGGTCAGCAGGCGTACCGCGCCCGCCGTCCAGTCGATGAACGGCGAGGGGGCGTCCACGTGCAGCGTCCTCGGGAGTACCCCGTGCCGCATGGCCTGCACCATCTTGATGACGCCGCCGATGCCTGCGGCGGCCTGGCTGTGCCCGAGGTTGGACTTCAGCGAGCCCAGCCACAGCGGTTCGGCGTCGGCCCGGTCCTGCCCGTAGGTGGCCAGCAGGGCCTGCGCCTCGATCGGGTCGCCGAGTCTGGTGCCGGTGCCGTGCGCCTCGACCGCGTCGACCTCGGCGGCGGTCAGTCCGGCGTTCTCCAGGGCGGCCCTGATCACCCGCTGCTGCGACGGCCCGTTGGGGGCGGTCAGGCCGTTGCTGGCACCGTCCTGGTTCACCGCCGAGCCGCGGACCACGGCCAGCACCGGATGGCCGTTCCGGCAGGCGTCCGACAGCCGCTCCAGCAGCACCAGGCCCGCGCCCTCGGCCCAGGCGGTGCCGTCGGCGGCGGCCGCGAAGGGCTTGCAGCGGCCGTCCGGGGCCAGCCCGCGCTGCCGGCTGAACTCCACGAACGCGCCCGGGGTGGACATCACGGTGACCCCTCCGGCCAGCGCCAGCGAGCATTCGCCCGCGCGCAGCGACTGCGCGGCCAGATGCACCGCGACCAGGGAGGAGGAGCAGGCCGTGTCCACGGTCACCGCCGGGCCCTCCAGGCCCAGGGTGTAGGCGATCCGTCCGGAGGCGACGCTTCCGGCGCTGCCGATGCCCAGATAGCCTTCGAACTCCTCGGAGGGCCGGGTCACCCGGGAGCCGTAGTCCCGGTAGCTGGAGCCCACGAAGACCCCGCCGCGGCTGCCCTTGAGCGACTGCGGGTCGATCCCGGCCCGCTCGACCGCCTCCCAGGCGATCTCCAGCAGCAGCCGCTGCTGCGGGTCGACGGACAGTGCCTCGCGCGGCGAGATGCCGAAGAACGCCGGGTCGAAGTGGTCGGCGTCGTAGAGGAAGCCGCCCTCCCTGGTGTAGCTGCTGCCGGCCCGTTCCGGGTCCGGATGGTAGAGGCTGTCCAGGTCCCAGCCGCGGTCGGTGGGGAACCCGGAGATGGCGTCGGTGCCGTCGGCGACCAGGTCCCACAGCTCCTCGGGGCTGCGCACCCCGCCGGGAAAGCGGCAGCTCATCGCGACGATGGCGATCGGGTCGTCCGCCGGTGCCGCGTCCGACGCCCCGTCACCGGACTCCGCCGCCGCGGGTGTTCCGGGCACGGCGGCCGGGGGTGCGCCGGTAGTGGGCTCCGGCCCGGGCAGTTGCGCCATCAGGTGGCCTGCCAGGAGCGCGGTGGTGGGATAGTCGAAGACCAGGGTGACCGACAGCCGCAGCCCGGTGGCCTCGGCCAGCCTGTTGCGCAGTTCGACGGCGGTCAGCGAGTCGAAGCCGAGGTCCTTGAACACCCGCTCCGGTTCGACCGCGTCAGGGTCGCGGTGGCCCAGGACCGAGGCCGCCTCGGTCCGCACCAGCTCGGTCAGCGCGGCCAGCCGTTCCGCGGCGTCCAGCGCGGCCAGCCGCTCGGCCGGGCCCGCCGTTCCCGGGCCCTGCGACCCGCCCTCCGGAAGGTCCTTGAGCAGGGCGCTGGGCCGCAGCGCGGTGAACGCCCGGACGAAACGCTCCCAGGCGAAGTCGGCCACCAGCACCCGGGTGTCGTCCTGGTCCAGTGCTTGCCCCAGCGCGGCGAGTGCCCGCTCCGGGTCCATGGCCGGCAGGCCGTTGCGGACCAGCCGCTCGCCCACAGCGCCGCCGGCCAGGCTGTCGCCGCCCCACAGGCCCCAGGCCACCGACGTGGCCGGCAGCCCGGCGTCCCGGCGCTGCTGCGCCAGCGTGTCCAGGAAGGCGTTGGCCGCCGCGTAGCTGCCCTGCCCCGTGCCGCCCAGGGTGCCGGCCAGCGAGGAGAACAGGACGAACGCGGACAGGTCCTGCCCCCGGGTGAGCTCGTCCAGGTGCCGTGCGCCGTCCACCTTGGGCCGCAGCACGCCAGCGGTCCGCTCCGGGCTCAGTGCGTCCAGGAGCCCGTCGTCCAGCACGCCCGCGGTGTGCACCACGGCCCGCAGCGGGTGCTCGGCCGGGACCGTCGCCAGCAGTCGCGCCAGCGCCTCGCGGTCCCCGATGTCGCAGGCCGCGACGGTGGCCTCGGCTCCCAGCTCGGCGAGTTCGGCCACCAGTGCGGACGCGCCCGGCGCGGACGCGCCCTGACGGCTGGTCAGCAGGAGCCGTCCGGCCCCCCGTCCGGCCAGCCAGCGGGCCACCCGGGCGCCGAGCGCGCCGGTGCCGCCGGTGACCAGGACGGTGCCGTCCGGGGTCCAGGTACGACGGGCCGGCCGCTGCCCGGTGCCGGCCCGGACCAGCCGGCGGGCGAACACCCCGGCTCCCCGGATCGCCACCTGGTCCTCGTCGCCCTGCCCCGCGAGTACACCGGCGAGCCGGGTCCGCGCCCGCTCGTCCAGCCGTTCCGGCAGGTCGACCAGGCCGGCCCAGCGCTCCGGGTACTCGACTCCGGCCACCCCGCCCAGACCCCAGACGAGCGCCTGCAGCGGGTGGGCCACCGGGTCCGAACGGCCCACCGACACCGCGGCGCGGGTGGCGCACCACAGCGGTGCGGTCAGCCCGGCGTCGCCGATCGCCTGCAGCACGGCGACGGTGGACACCAGCCCGGACGGCAGCGCCGAGCCCGCAAGGTACGCTTCCTCGTCCAGTGCCAGCAGGGACAGCACCCGGTCCGGGGCCGCCTCCCTGAGCCGCTCGGCCAGCCCGGCCCGGTCCTCGTCCGGGGAAACCTCCAGGATCCGCGCCAGCGCCCCGTGTTCCGCCAGCGCCATGGCGCACTCCTCGGCCGCCGGGTCGCCGGCCCGGGCCAGCACCAGCCAGTCGCCGGACAGTCCGGCCGGCCCGGCGGCCGGCAGCGGCCGCCATTCCACCCGGTAGCGCCAGCCGTCGGTCTCGGCCCTGCCCCGGCTCTGCCGCCGCCACTGTGACAGCGCCGGCAGCAGCCCGGTCAGCGCGGAGCGCGAGGCCGGGTCCGCGATCCGGAGCGCGTCGGCCAGCGCGTCCGCCTCCTGATGCTCCACGGCCGCCCAGAAGGCCTCGTCGGCCGTGCCCTCCTGCCGTCGCGGCCCGGGGGTCAGCCAGTACCGGTCCCGCTGGAAGGCGTAGGTGGGCAGGTCGACCCGCCGGGCTCGGCAGCCCTCGAACGGGCGGGCCCGGTCGACCGGTACGCCGAGCACGTCCAGTTCGGCCAGCGAGGTCAGGAACCGCTCCCGGCCGCCCTCGCCCCTGCGGAGCGTCCCGGTCACCGCGCCCCGGCCCCCGGCCGCCTCCACCGCCTCCTGCAGCCATACGGTCAGCGCCGGGTGGGTGCTGACCTCCACGAAGACGTCGTAGCCGTCGTCCAGCAGCACCCGCGCGGTCCGGCCGAACTCCACCGGCTCACGCAGGTTGCGGTACCAGTAGCCGGCGTCCAATGCCGACCCCGGCATCGCTGCGCAGGTGACGGTGGAGTAGAAGGCGGTCCCGCAGTCACGGGGTGCGATCCCGTCCAGCGCCGCCAGCAGCTCTTCCTGAATGGCCGTCACCTGCGCCGAGTGGCCGGCGAAGTCCACCCCGGGGATCGGCCAGTTCATCACCCCGGCGTCGGACAGCTGCTCCGCCAGGCGGGCCAGCGAGGCCGGGTCGCCGGACAGTGCCACCGACGTGGGCCCGTTCACCGCCGCGATCCCGATCCGGTCCCCGAAGCCGGAGATCCACTCGGTGACCCGCTCCACCGCGAGCGGCACGAACAGCATCCCGCCGTGCCCGGTCAGTGCCCGCAGCGCGCGGCTGCGCAGCGCCACCACCTTGGCGCCGTCGTCCAGGCCGAGGGCGCCGGCGACCACGGCGGCGGCGATCTCGCCCTGGCTGTGGCCGACCACGGCGGCGGGCTCCACCCCGTAGGCCCGCCACAGTTCCGCCAGCGAGACCATCACCGCGAACAGCACCGGCTGCACCAGGTCCACCCGGTCCAGCGGGTCGCCGGACCGCAGCAGTTCCGTCAGCGACCAGTCCACATGGGGCGCCAGCGCGCGTTCGCAGTCGGCGATCCGCTCGGCGAACACCGGTTCGCAGTCCAGCAGCCCCAGCACCATGCCGGGCCACTGCGAGCCCTGGCCGGGGAAGACGAGGACCGTCCGGCCGACCGGCCCCGCCATGCCCCGGGCCAGGCCCGGCGCGCTCCGGCCCTCGGCCAGGGCCTCCAGGCCGCGCCGGAAGTCGGCCGGCTCGGTGCCGACCACCGCGGCCCGGTGCTCCAGGGCGGCGCGGCCGGTGGCCAGCGACCAGCCGACATCCGCGGGCCGCTGGTCCTCGGCCAGCCACTCCCGCAGCCGCTCGGCCTGGGCCCGCAGCCCCTCGGCGGTCCGGGCGGACAGCAGCCAGGGCACCGCCCGCCGCTCGGCCCGCGGGTCATGCTCCGGTTCGGCGTCCGCCTGTGGGGCAGGGTCCGCGGTCGGCGGCTGCTCGACGATCACATGGGCGTTGGTGCCGCTCAGCCCGAACGAGGACACTCCGGCCCGGCGCGGGCGGCCGTACTCGGGCCACTCCCTGGCCTCGGTGAGCAGCTCCACCGCCCCGGCGGCCCAGTCCACATGCGGGGTCGGCTGCCCGGCGTGCAGGGTTCGCGGCAGCAGGCCGTGCCGCATCGCCAGCACCATCTTCATGATTCCGCCGACCCCGGCCGCCGCCTGGGTGTGCCCCAGGTTGGACTTGAGCGAGCCCAGCCACAGCGGCCGGCCCTCGGGCCGGTCCTGGCCGTAGGCGGCCAGGAGCGCGTCGGCCTCGATCGGGTCGCCGAGCCTGGTGCCGGTGCCGTGCGCCTCCACCGCGTCGACCTGATCGGGTGTCAGCCCGGCGTCGGCCAGCGCCTCCCGGATCACCCGCTGCTGCGCGAGTCCGCTCGGCGCGGTCAGGCCGTTGCTCGCCCCGTCCTGGTTGATCGCGCTGCCGCGCAGCACCGCCAGCACCGGGTGGCCGTTCCTGCGGGCGTCCGACAGCCGCTCCAGCAGCAGCAGCCCGACGCCCTCGGCCATCCCGAAGCCGTCCGCCGAGGCCCCGAACGACTTGCAGCGCCCGTCGGCGGCGAGCCCGCGCTGCCGGCTGAACCCGGTGAACGACAGCGGGCTGCCGATCACGGTCGCCCCGCCGGCCAGCGCCAGCGAGCACTCGCCGCGGCGCAGCGACTGCGCTGCCAGGTGCACCGCCACCAGCGAGGAGGAGCAGGCCGTGTCCACGGTCAGCGCCGGTCCCTGCAGGCCCAGCGTGTACGCCACCCGGCCGGAGAGCACGCTGGTGGAGATCCCGGCGACGAACAGCCCCTCCAGCTCCGCCGGAACCTGGTCCATGCTGCCGCCGTAGCCCTGGTACGCGGCTCCGGCGAACACCCCCACCCGGCTGTCGCGCAGCGAGCCGGGATCGATGCCGGCCCGCTCCAGTGCCTCCCAGGAGGTCTCCAGCAGCAGCCGCTGCTGCGGGTCCATCGCCAGCGCCTCGCGCGGGCTGATCCCGAAGAACCCCGGGTCGAACTGCCCGGCGTCGTGCACGAAGCCGCCCGCCGCGGCGTAGCTGGTGCCCGGCCGGTCGGGATCGGTGTCGTAGAGTCCGGCGAGGTCCCAGCCGCGGTCGGCCGGCAGTTCGGAGACCACGTCCCGGCCCTCGGCCACCAGCCGCCAGAGCTCCTCGGGGGAGTCCGCCCCTCCCGGGTAGCGGCAGCTCATCGACACGATCACCACCGGGTCCTCGTCCTGGGCCGGTGCTCCGGCGGCGACCGGCCCGGCGGCCCGGGCCGACGGGGCGGACCGGCCCAGCAGCTCGCCGAGCAGGTGGCCGGCCAGCGCGGCGGCCGAGGAGTAGTCGAAGACCACGGTCACCGGCAGCCGCAGCCCGGTCTCGGTGTTCAGGCGGTTCCGCATTTCGACCGCGGTCAGCGAGTCGAAGCCCAGGTCGCGGAAGGCCCGCCGCGGCTCCACCCCGTCCGCCGAGTCATGCCCCAGCACCGCTGCGGCCTGGCCGCGTACGAGGTCCACCAGCAGCCGTTCCCGGTCCGGCCCGGCCAGCGCCAGCAGCCGGTCCCGCAGCGCCCCCGACGCGCCGCCGGATGCCTGCGGCGCGGCCTCCACCGCCAGCGCGGCCCGCACCTCCGGCAGTTCGCCGATCAGCGGGCTCGGCCGGGCCGAGGTGAACACCGGCGCGAACCGGGCCCAGTCCACGTCGGCCACCACCGCCACCGTCTCGTCCTCGGCGAGCACCTGCCCCAGCGCGGTCACGGCCAGGGCCGGAGGCATGAAGACGATGCCCTGTGCCCGCAACTGCTCCTCCACCAGATGCGCCGCCATCCCGGCGCCGCCCTCGGGGTTCCAGATGCCCCAGACCACCGAGGTCGCGGTCAGGCCCCGGCCGCGCCGGTTCTCGGCCAGCGCGTCCAGGTAGGCGTTGGAGGCCGCGTACGCGCCGTGGTCCGCGCTGCCCCAGACCGAGGAGATCGAGGAGAACAGCACAAAGGCGTCCAGGCCGTCCCGGTCGAACAGGGCGTCCAGGTTCCGGGCACCGGCGACCTTGGCGTGGAGGGTGTCGGCGAACTCGGCCAGACGGGTGGCCGGCAGCGGCACCAGCAGTCCCGCGCCGGCCGCGTGCAGCACCGAGCGGACCGGGCCGTCGGACCGCTCCAGCTCCGCCACCAGCCCGGCCAGCGCGTCGCGGTCGGCGACGTCGCAGGAGGCCAGGGTCACCCGGGTGCCGTGCCCGGACAGTTCGGCGGCGAGCTCGGCGGCGCCGGGCGCCTCCGGGCCGCCCCGGCTGACCAGTACCAGGTGCGCGGCCCCGGAGCGGGCCAGCCAGCGGGCCACCTGCGCTCCCACGCCGCCGGTGCCCCCGGTGACCAGCACCGTGCCGCGCGGGGTCCAGCCCGGGACGGCCGGCCGGGCGGCCGACCTGACCAGCCGTCGCCCGTGCACCGCGCCGTCCCGGAGCGCCAGTTGGTCCTCCGGGCCGGCCGAGCCGCCCAGCAGCCCGGCCAGCCGGGTCACCGCCCGGGCGTCCAGGGCGGGGGGCAGGTCCAGCAGGCCGCCCCAGCACCGCGGGTACTCCAGCGCCGCCACCCGCCCCAGCCCCCAGCTGAGCTGCTGGTCGGGGCTGGCCACGGGGTCCGTCGGGCCGGTCGACACCGCGCCGCTGGTGGCCCACCAGACCGGGGCGTTCAGTGCCAGGTCGCCCAGAGCCTGGGTCAGCGCCAGGTTGAGTGCCGTACCGACGGGCACCACCGGGTGCGCCGGGTGCGGCCGCTCGTCCAGTGCCAGCAGTGACAGCACCCCGCCGACCGGCGCCGCGGAGCCGTCCGGTTCGGCGAGCACCCCGGCCAGCCGCTCGGCCAGGACCGCCCGGTCGGTCTCCGCCTCGGTCAGGGCGACGGTCACCAGGTCCGTGCCGGCCAGCGCGCGGGCGCAGTCCGCCACCAGCTGATGCCCGGTCGGATCGTGCGGCACCAGCAGCAGCCAGCGCCCCTCGGGCCTGGCCCGGCCGCTCCCGGCAAGCCGACGCCACTCCACCCGGTACCGCCAGGAGTCCATCGTGCTCCGCTCGGAGCGGCGCTCCCGCCAGTCGGCCAGCGCGGGCAGCACCGCGCTCAGCGGATCCTCCGGGCCGACTCCGAGCGTCGCGCTCAGCTCCGGCAGGTCGCCGTCCCGCACCCGCCGCCAGAACTCCTCGTCGGCGGGATCGACCGCGGCCACCGGTGCGGGCGCGGCCGCCAACCAGTAGTCACGGCGCTGGAACGGGTAGGTCGGCAGCGGTACCGGCGGGCCGCCGGCCGGGCCGAACACCGTTGCCCAGTCGGGGGAGCGGCCACCGGCGTGCGCCTCGCCCAGGGCGAGCAGGAAGCGCCGCAACCCGCCGTCCGCACGGCGCAGCGTGCCCAGTACGGTGGCGTCCGCCGCCGCGGCCTCCACGGTCTGCCGTACCCCGAAGGTCAGCACCGGATGCGGGCTCACCTCGACGAAGCAGCTGTACCCCTGCTCCAGCAGGGTCCGTGTGACCTCCTCGAACCGCACGGTCTGCCGCAGATTGCGGTACCAGTACCCGGCGTCCAGCTCCGGGCCCGCCAGCCGGCCGCCGTCAACGGTCGAGAGGAACGGCAGCCGGGCCGTCACCGGGACGATCCCGGCCAGATCCGCGAGCAGTTGCTCGCGGATCCCCTCCACCTGCGCCGAATGCGAGGCGTAGTCCACCGGGATCCGGTCGGCGCCGGGTTCGGCCGCCAGCAGTTCCTCGACTGCCGCGGTGTCGCCGGAGACCACCACCGCGGCGGGGCCGTTGACGGCGGCGACCGACAGTCTCCCGCCCCAGGGCGCGATCAGCGTGCGGACCCGTTCGACCGGCTGAGCCACCGACACCATCGCGCCCTGCCCGGCCAGTCGGCCGAGGGCCCTGCTGCGCAGCGCCACCACCCTGGCGGCGTCCTCCAGGCTGAGCGCGCCGGCCACGCAGGCCGCCGCGATCTCCCCCTGGGAGTGGCCGACCACCGCGTCGGGGACAACGCCGTACGACTCCCACAGCGCGGCCAGCGAGACCATCACCGCGAACAGTGCGGGCTGCACCACGTCCACGCGTTCCAGCGGCTCGCCGGAGCGCAGTACCCCGGTCAGCGACCAGTCCGTGCAGGAGGCCAGGGCCCGTTCGCAGTCCGCGATCCGGGCGGCGAACACGGGGGACTCCTCCAGGAGCTCGACCGCCATGCCGGCCCACTGCGAGCCCTGTCCGGGAAACACGAACGCGGTCTTCCCGCTGGGCACGGCCGTGCCCAGCACCAGGTTCGGTGCGGACTCCCCGGCCGCCAGCGCGGCCAGCCCGGCCGCGAACTCGTCACGGCCCGTGCCGACCAGTACGGCGCGGTCCTCGAAGCCGGTCCGCTCGGCCAGCGCGCGGCCGATCGCGGCCGCCCCGAACTCGGGCCGGTCGGCCAGGAACTCCGCCAGCCGCTCGGCCTGCGCCCGCAGCGCGGCGGGCCCCCGGGCCGACAGCACCCAGGGCACCGTCCCGGCCGCCTCCGCTCTCAATGACCGGTTTGCCTCCGCCACGGTCTGTTCGGCCGGGGCTGCCGTTGCCGGGTCCGGTTCCGCCGGCGGCTGCCCCTGGGGGGCCTGCTCGACGATGACGTGGGCGTTGGTGCCGCTCACGCCGAAGCCGGACACCCCGGCCCGGCGGGGACGGCCGGTCCGGGGCCAGGGGCGGGCCCCGGTCAGCAGCTCCACCGCCCCGGCCTTCCAGTCGACGAACGGCGACGGCTCGTCGACGTGCAGGGTCTTCGGCAGCACCCCGTGCCGTACCGCCTGCACCATCTTGATCACGCCGCCGACCCCGGCCGCCGCCGAGCTGTGCCCGATGTTGGACTTGAGCGCCCCCAGCCAGAGCGGCTCGCTGTCCCCGCGCCCCTGGCCGTAGGTCGCCAGCAGCGCCTGGGCCTCGATGGGGTCGCCCAGCCTGGTGCCGGTGCCGTGCGCCTCCACCGCGTCCACCTGATCGGGCGTCAGCCCGGCGTCGGCCAGGGCCTCGGCGATGACCCGCTGCTGGGAGGGGCCGTTCGGCGCGGTCAGTCCGTTGCTGGCGCCGTCCTGGTTCACCGCCGTCCCGGTGACGACCGCGAGCACCTGGTGCCCGTTGCGCCGGGCGTCGGACAGCCGTTCCAGCAGCAGCACCCCGACCCCCTCCGACCAGCCGGTCCCGTCGGCCGCCGCCGCGAAGGCCTTGCAGCGGCCGTCGGGCGACAGGGCCCGCTGCCGGCTGTAGGCCACGAACGCGTCCGGCACCGCGAGCACCGCGACCCCGCCGGCCAGCGCCAGCGAGCATTCGCCGGATCGCAGCGACCGGACCGCCAGGTGCAGTGCCACCAGCGAGGAGGAGCAGGCGGTGTCCACGGTCACCGCCGGGCCCTCCAGGCCCAGCGTGTAGGAGACCCGGCCGGAGACCACGCTGCCGGCCGTCCCGGTTTCCAGCAGGCCCTGCACCTCGGGCAGCTCTCGGGCGCCCGCACCGTAGTCGTTGCGCATCGCCCCGACGAAGACCCCGGTCCTGCTGCCGCGCAGCGCGGCCGGGTCCAGGCCGGCCCGCTCGACCGTCTCCCAGCAGGTCTCCAGCAGCAGCCGCTGCTGCGGGTCCATGGCGAGGGCCTCGCGCGGTGAGATGCCGAAGAAGTCGGCGTCGAACTCCCCGGCCCGGTAGAGGAATCCGCCCCGCCGGGTGTACGAGGTGCCGGGCCGGTCGGGATCGGGGTCGTAGAGCCCCGCCGTATCCCAGCCCCGGTTGTCCGGCCACTCGGAGATCGCGTCCACCTCCTCCGCGACCAGCTCCCACAGCAGTTCCGGTGAGTCGGCACCGCCGGGGTAGCGGCAGCCCATCGAGACGATCGCGACCGGTTCCTGCCCGGCCTCCTCGATCTCCCGCAGTCGGCGCTTGGCCTCGCCCAGTTCGGATGTGGCCCGCCTGAGGTACTCGAGAAGCTTGTCGTCGTCCGGCATCAGTCCAGCTCTCCCTCAGGCCATTCCGAAGTCGTTGTCGAGCAGGTCGAACAGTTCGTCGGCGGTTGCCGAGTCGAGCGGGCGGGCCTCGGTGCGGCCGTCCCGCGCCGTCCAGGTCCGGAGCAGGGACTGCAGTCGTTCGCCGATGGCGGCGCCCTCCGGATCCGCCGGGTCGAGCACCGACAGTGCCCGCTCCAGCCGGTCCAGTTCGGCCCCGGCCGGGCGGGCCGCGGCCCCGAACAGCTCCCGGTGCAGCAGCCCGGCGAGCGCTGCCGGAGTCGGATGGTCGAAGACGGCGGTGGGCGGGACGGCGACACCCGTGGCCGCGCACAGCTGGTTCCGGAACCGCACCGCGAGCATCGAGTCGAAGCCGATCTCGGCGAACGGCCGATCCGGCCGCACCGCGGTCGGCCCCGAGTGCCCCAGCACCGCGGCGGCATGACCCGACACCAGCTCCAGCAGCTCCCGCCGCTGTTCCGCCTCCTCCAGCCCGGCCAGCCGCAGTGCCAGCCCCCCCGAACCGGCGGGCCGCTCCGACGTCTGCTCCGGTTCCGCGACTGGCACCGGCCCAGTCACCGGCAGCGGTGCCCGCGGTGACGCGTGGACGCCGCGTCCCGGCGTCGGCAGCCAGTAGCGCTGCCGCTCGAAGGGGTAGGTCGGCAGTGGCACCGGCCGCAGCGACCGGTCGGCCCCCCAGTCCACCGCCGCCCCGGCGGTCCAGGCCTCGGTCAGCGACCGCAGCAGCTGGTCACGCCCGCCGGCCCCCCGGCGCAGGGTGCCGACCGCGACTGCGGGCCGGTCCGCCGCCTGCGCCGTGCTGTCGATCCCGGCCAGCAGCACCGGATGCGGGCCGACCTCGACGAACAGCCGGTGACCGGTCTCCAGCAGTGCCAGCGTGGCCCGGCCGAACTCCACCGGCTCGCGCAGGTTGCGGTACCAGTACCCGGCGTCCAGCTGCTGACCGTCCGTCACCGTGCCGGTCACCGTGGAGTACAGCGGTACCGCCGAGGGCCTCGGTGCGATCCCGGCCAGCGCCGTGGTGAGTTCCGTCCTGATCTCCTCCACCTGGGCCGAGTGCGCCGCGTAGTCGACCGGGATCGGGCGGCCTCGCAGCCCGGCCTGCTCGCAGGCGGCCAGCAGGTCCGTCAGCGGTTCCGGTCCGCCCGCCACCACCACGGCGCCGGGGCCGTTGACCGCCGCCACGCAGAGCCGGTCGCCGTAGTGCAGCAGCAGCTCCCGCACCTGCTGTTCGGGGGCGGAGAGGGAGAGCATGCCGCCGTGTCCGGTGAGTCGGCGCAGTGCGTGGCTGCGTTGGGCGACGACGGTGGCGCCGTCCTGGAGGGTGAGTGCGCCGGCGACCACGGCGGCGGCGATCTCGCCCTGGGAGTGGCCGATCACCGCGTCGGGGTGGACGCCCCAGGACCGCCACAGTGCGGCCAGCGAGACCATCACCGCGAACAGTGCGGGCTGCACCACGTCGGCGCGTTCCAGCGGCTCGCCGGAGCGCAGCACCCCGGTGAGCGACCAGTCGGTGTGCGGGGCCAGCGCCCGCTCGCAGTCGGCCATCGCGGCGGCGAACACCGGCTCGGCGTCCAGCAGCGGAACCGCCATCCCGGCCCACTGGGTGCCCTGCCCGGGGAAGACGAAGACCGTCCTGCCGCCGGATGCCTCGCCCTGGAGCACCCCGGCCGAAGGCTTGCCCTGGGCCAGCGCGGTCAGCCCCGCCAGTAGTTCGGAGCGGCCGGAACCGGTCAGCCCGGCCCGGTGCGGCAGTACCGCCCTGCTGGTGGCCAGGGCATGGCCGATCCTGGCGTCGCTGACCTCGGGCCCGGCCTCCAGGGCTGTCAGCAGCGCGGCGGCCTGGCGCCCGAGGGCTGCCGCGCTGCCTGCCGAGAGCAGCCAGGGCAGGGGCTCCGGTTCCGGCTCCGGTACCGGAGCGGGCTCCATGGCCTGCTCCAGCACCGCGTGCGCGTTGGTACCGCTCATCCCGAAGGACGAGACGCCGGCCCGTCGAGGGCCGTCGGAGACCCACTCCCTGACCTCGGTGAGCAGCCGGATCGCGCCGCTCGACCAGTCCACCCTGCCGGAGGGCTGCTCGGCGTGCAGGGTCCGGGGGAGTACGCCGTGCCGCAGCGCCAGCACGGTCTTGATCACGCCGGCCACCCCGGCCGCGGCCTGGGTGTGGCCGATGTTGGACTTCAGCGAGCCCAGCCACAACGGCCGGTCCTTCGGACGGTCCTGGCCGTAGGCGGCCAGCAGCGCACCGGCCTCGATCGGGTCGCCGAGGGTGGTGCCGGTGCCGTGGGCCTCCACCAGGTCGACCTGATCGGGTGTCAGTCCGGCGTTGGCCAGCGCCTGCCGGATCACCCGCTGCTGGGCCTGCCCGTTGGGCGCGGTCAGGCCGTTGCTCGCGCCGTCCTGGTTCACCGCGGTCCCCTTGACCAGGGCCAGGACCGGGTGGCCGAGCCGTCGGGCGTCCGACAGCCGCTCCACCAGCAGCATGCCCGCCCCTTCACCCCAGCCGGTGCCGTCCGCCGCCTCGGCGAAGGATCGGCAGCGGCCGTCGGTGGACAGCCCGCGCTGGCGGCTGAACTCCACGAAGACGTCCGGGCTCGCCATCACCGCCGCGCCGCCGACCAGCGCGAAGTCGCTCTCGCCGGAGCGCAGCGACTGTCCCGCCAGGTGCAGGGCCACCAGCGAGGAGGAGCAGGCGGTCTCCACCGTCACCGCGGGGCCTTCGAGCCCCAGCGTGTAGGCGACCCGTCCGGACGCCACGCTGGTCACGGTGCCGCTGAGGAGATGCCCCTCGACCCCGGCCGCCGGGTCGTGCGGGCCGCTGCCGTATCCCTGGCCGGCCAGCCCGACATAGACCGCGCCCCGGCTGCCGCGCAGCGAGCGGGGGTCGATCCCGGCCCGCTCCACGGCCTCCCAGGCGGTCTCCAGCAGCAGCCGCTGCTGCGGGTCCATCGCCAGTGCCTCGCGGGGGCTGATCCCGAAGAACTCGGCGTCGAACTCCCCGGCGCCGTCCAGGAATCCGCCGCCCTGGGCGTAGAACGACCCGGGCCGGTCCGGGTCCGCGTCGTAGAGGTCGGCCAGCGGCCAGCCCCGGTCCTGCGGCAGCGGGCCGATCGCGTCCACGCCGTCGCCGACAAGCTGCCAGAGCTGTTCCGGTGAGCGCACCCCGCCGGGGAACCGGCAGGCCATCGACACCACTGCCAGCGGCTCCGCCGTGGACGTCCCGGTGGCGGTCGGCCGGTCCCGGTCGGGCACCTCAGTGGAGAGTTCGGCGTGCAGATGCGCGCTCAGTGCCGCCGCGCTGGGATGGTCGAAGACCACGGTAACGCCCAGCGGCAGCCCGGTGGCCCGCACCAGTCGGTTGCGCAGTTCGACCGCGGTCAGCGAGTCGAAGCCGACCTCCCGGAACGGCCGGTCGGCGTCGATGCCCTCGCCCGGGTCGCGGCCGAGCACGGCCGCCGCCTCGTCCCTGACCACTTCCAGCAGCAGCGTCCGACGCTCGGGCCCGGACAGCCGGTCCAGCCTCTGCCGAAGCTCGCCGTCCGCTCCGTCGGGACCGGTCGGCGACGGGACCCCGGGCAACGCGTGGGCCCCGGGCAGATCGGCGAGGAGCGGGCTCGGCCGGGCCGAGCCGAAGGCCGGGGCGAAGCGCTCCCAGTCCACGTCGGCGACGACCGTATGGGTCTCGTCCAGGTCGAGCGCCTGCTGCAGCGCGTCCAGCGCGGTCGCCGGAGCCAGCGTCAGCAGGCCGTGCGCACGCAGCCGGTCGGCCACCTCGCCGTTCGCCATGCCGGCCCCGGCCCACGGTCCCCAGGCGACCGAGAGGGCCCTGAGCCCGCGCGCCCTGCGCTGCTCGGCGACGGCGTCCAGATAGGCGTTGGCGGCCGCGTATCCGCCCTGACCGCCGCTGCCCCAGGCCGCGGAGACGGACGAGAACAGCACGAAGGCGTCCAGGTCGCTGTCACGGAACAGTTCGTCCAGGAGCGCGGCGCCGGTGACCTTGGCGGCCCCTTCCGCTGCCAGCTCGTCGGGGGCGCAGTCCGCGAGCGGGGTGTCGGAGGTGAGGCCGGCGGCGTGCACCACCGCACGCACGGTCTCCCCTTCCAGCGAGGCCAGCAGTTCCCGCAGTGCGGCCCGGTCGGTGACGTCGCAGGCCGCGACGGTGACCCGGGCGCCGAGAGCGGTGAGGTCGGCGGCCAGCTCGGCGGCCCCCGGGGTTTCGGTTCCGCCTCGGCTGAGCAGTACCAGGTGCCCGGCCCCGGTGCCGGCCAGCCTGCGGGCCAGCTGTGCGCCCAGTCCGCCGGTGCCTCCAGTGATCAGCACGGTGCCGCGCGGGGGTCGGCCCGGTCCGGAAGCGGCCGCCGCCGGGGCCCGGCGCAGCCGGCGGGCCAGCGCTCCGGACGGCCTGATCGCGACCTGGTCCTCTCCGGTCGTCCCGGACAGGACGGCGCACAGCGCGTCGGTGGCGGCGGTGTCCAGGGTCTCCGGCAGGTCGACCAGCCCGCCCCAGCGAGCGGGGTACTCCAGCGCGGCCACCCGGCCCAGACCCCAGGCCGCGGCCTGCTCCGGCTCGGCCGGCGACGGGTGGCCGGCTGAGACCGCGCCCCGGGTGGCGCACCACAGCGGGGCGTCCGATCCGGCGTCGCCCAGCGCCTGAAGCAGCGTCAGGACGTGCTCGGGCCGGTCCGGCAGCGAGAGCACCCCGTCCGCCGGCGGGAGCAGGCCGGCCAGCCGGGACCTGCCGATGCCGTCGGGCACCGGCAGGAGTTCCACCTCGACCCCGCAGCCGGTCAGTGCCCGGGCACAGGCCTCGGCCCTGGTGCTGTCCACCGGGGCGACCAGCAGCCAGCGCCCGGACGGTCGGGCACTGCCGTCGAGCCGCAGCGGCTGCCAGTCGATCCGGTACCGCAGCCGGTCGGTGGCCGAGCCCGGCGTCGGCCGGTCCGGCCAGTACCGCTGGTGCTGGAAGGGGTAGCCGGGAAGCTCGACCCGGCGCACCGGAACGTCGCGCAGTCCGGCCGCCCAGTCCACAGCCGTACCCCTGACATGCAGTCCGGCCAGTGCCTCAAGGACGGTGTCGGGCTCCGGTCGGCCCTCGCGCAGCAGCGGCAGTGCCGGTGCGCCCTGCTCCGGCAGGCACTCCTGGACCAGGGCGGACAGCACCCCGTCCTTCCCCAGTTCCAGGTAGGCAGTCGCGCCCTGGTCGGCCAGCCGCCGCGCGCCGTCCAGGAACCGGACAGTGCTCCTCAACTGCCGCACCCAGTACTCGGGGGAGCACAACTGCTCGGCGCCGGCCGGCTCGCCGGTCACGTTGGAGATCACCGTCAGCTGCGGCGGGGAGTAGTCCAGACTCTCGGCCAGCCGCCGGAAGTCCGCGAGGACGCCGTCCACCCGGTGCGAGTGGAAGGCGTGGCTGACGGTCAGCCGGTGCACCCGGCGCCCGGCCGCGCGGAATCCGTCGGCGATCCGCAGCACCTCCGGCTCGTCCCCGGACAGCACGCAGGACCGGGGCCCGTTCACCGCGGCCAGGCTTACCGCGGAGCCGTCCAGTGCGGCCAGCACCTCGGACTCCTCGGCCTGGACCGCCACCATCGCGCCGCCGCCCGGCAGGGCGTCCATGAGCCGGCCCCGCCCGGCCACCAGCGCGCAGGCGTCCCGCAGGCCCAGTACCCCGGCCGCGTGCGCGGCGGACAGCTCCCCGACCGAGTGCCCGAGCAGCAGGCCGGGACGCACCCCCCAGTGCTCCAGCAGCCGGAACAGCGCGGTCTGCAGCGCGAACAGGGCCGGCTGGGTGTACCCGGTGCGGTCCAGCATTCCTGCCTGCGGACCCCCGGGTTCGTCGAACATCAGGTCCCGTAGCGACAGGTCGAGATGCGGGGCCAGTTCGCTGAGCACCTCGTCCAGTGCTGCCGCGAACACGGGCTCCGAGCGGTACAGCCCGGCTCCGGCCGCTGCTCGCTGACTGCCCTGGCCGGGGAAGAGAAAGGCCGTCAGGCCGACCGGGCGGACCGTCCCGGTGACCAGTCCGGCGGCGGAGCGCCCGGCCGCCAGCGCCGCCAGCGCGCCGCGCTGCCCGTCCGGGTCGCCGCCGACCAGGACGGCCCTGTGCTCCAGCGCGGCCCGTCCCACCAGCAGCGAGTGCCCCAGATCGGCGGCGTCCAGGTCCGGTTCGGCCGCGAGCCGTGCTTCCAGCAGCCCGGCCTGCGCCCGCAGCGCCTGCCTGCTCCTGGCCGACAGCAGCAGCGGTACCCGGGCCGGCCGGTCCCCGGCCGGCCGGGCCTCCTCGGCCGGGGCCTGCTCCAGCAGCACATGCGCGTTGGTGCCGCTGATGCCGAAGGAGGAGACGCCGGCGCGGCGCGGCCGCCCGGTCTGCGGCCACTCCCTGGCCTCGGTCAGCAGCTCCACCGCCCCGTCGCTCCAGTCGATGTGCGGGTTGGGCGCGTCGACGTGCAGGGTTTTGGGCAGCAGTCCGTGCTGCAACGCCATGACCATCTTGATGACTCCGGCGACGCCGGCGGCCGCCTGGGTGTGGCCGATGTTGGATTTGAGGGAGCCGAGCCACAGGGGTTCGCCGTTGGCACGCTGGTGTCCGTAGACGGCTTGGAGGGCTTGGGCTTCGATGGGGTCGCCGAGGCGGGTGCCGGTGCCGTGGGCTTCGACGGCGTCGATGTCGGTGGGGGTGAGTGCGGCGTCGGTGAGGGCGGCTTTGATGACGCGTTGCTGGGAGGGTCCGTTGGGTGCGGTCAGGCCGTTGCTGGCGCCGTCCTGGTTGACCGCGCTGCCGCGCAGTACGGCCAGGACGGGGTGGCCGTTGCGCCGCGCGTCGGACAACCGCTCCAGCAGCAGCACCCCGACACCCTCGCCCCAGCCGGTGCCGTCGGCAGCCGCGGAGAAGGCCTTGCAGCGCCCGTCCGGGGCCAGCCCGCGCTGCCGGCTGAACTCCACGAACAGCTTGAGGGTGCTCATCACGGTCACCCCGCCCGCCAGCGCCTGCTCGCACTCGCCGCTGCGCAGCGCCCCCACCGCGAGGTGGAGGGCCACCAGCGAGGAGGAGCAGGCGGTGTCCACCGTGAGCGCCGGTCCCTCCAGGCCCAGCGCGTAGGAGATCCGCCCGGAGAGCACGCTGGCGGTGTTGCCGGTCAGGAAGTGCCCTTCGGAGGCGTTCGAGGTGCCCTGCAGCGCGGTCAGGTAGTCCTGGCCGTTGGTGCCGACGAAGACCCCGACCGGACGGCCGCGCAGTGAGGCCGGGTCCTGTCCGGCGTGCTCCACCGCCTGCCAGCTGGTCTCCAGCAGCAGCCGCTGCTGCGGGTCCATCGCCAGCGCCTCACGCGGCGAGATCCCGAAGAACTCGGCGTCGAAGCCGCCCACCTGGTCCAGGAACGCGCCCTGCCGGCTGTAGGTGGTGCCGGTCCGGTCCGGGTCGGGGTCGTACAGCCGCTCGGTGTCCCAGCCCCGGTCCGTCGGCCAGTCGCCGACCGCGTCACGGCCCTCGGCGAGCAGCTCCCACAGGTCGGCCGGACCCCGGACGCCGCCGGGGAAGCGGCAGCCGATCCCGGTGATCGCGATCGGCTCCGTGCTCGCGGACCGCTGCTCCCGCGCCACCGGCCCGGCGGCTCCACCGAGTTCGGAGTGCAGCCGCTCGGCCAGTGCCAGCGGGGTCGGGTGGTCGAAGAGCAGCGTGGCGGGAAGGCGCAGTCCGGTGGCGGCGGCGAGCCTGCCGCGGAGCTCGACAGCGGTCAGCGAGTCGAAGCCCAACTCGGCGAAGGCCCTGGTGGGCGCCAGGTCGGCGGTGCCGGTACGCCGCAGCACCGCCGCCGCATGGTCGCGCACCAACTCGACCAGACCGGGTAGGTCCTTACGATCCGTCACCGGCGCCGGAGCAGGCGGCGCGGCCGACCGCGTGGCGGGAGCGTTCTCCCGGGTGAGCTGTTCCAGCAGCCCGGGCCTGCGCAGGCCACCCGTCGTGCCAAACCGTGACCAGTCCGCCTCCGCCACCACGACCAACGCGTCGTCCTCGTCCAGGGCACGGCCGATCGCGCGCGCCGCCAGCTGCGGTGGCATCGCCGGAAGCCCCCGGTCCCGCAGCCGCTCGGCGACCTCGTCCGCCAGCATCCCGCCCCCGCCGCCCCACGCGCCCCAGGCGATCGAGGTGCCCGGTAGCCCTGCCGCGCAGCGCTCGGCCACCAGCGCGTCCAGCGCCGCGTTGGCGGCCGCGTAGCTGCCCTGCCCGGCGTTGCCCACCACTCCCATCAGTGAGGAGAACATCACGAAGGCGGAAAGCTCCAGATCCGCCGTCAGCTCGTGCAGATGCCGCGCCCCGGTGAGCTTGGCCCGCAGCGAGTCGGCCATCCTGGCGGGGGTCAGTGACTCCAGCATCCCGTCGTCCAGCACTCCGGCCGCGTGCAGCACAGCCGTCGGCCGGTGCGCGGCGACCACTGCGGCGAGTGCCTCCGGGTCGGCCAGGTCGCAGCCGACCACGGACACCGCGGAGCCGAGCTCGGCCGACAGCTCCGCCGCGCCCGGGGCCGAGGGGCCGCTGCGGCTCAGCAGGACCAGCCGCTCCGCCCCCCGGGACACCAGCCAGCGGGCCACCTGGGCGCCGACCGCGCCGGTGCCCCCGGTGAGCAGCACCGTGCCGGTCGGCTGCCACTGGACTGCGCCCGAGGGCCGCCGGGCGGGCGCGCGCAGCAGCCGGCGGACGTGCACCCCGGTGGAGCGCACGGCGAACTGGTCCTCCCGGTCAGTGCCGTTCAGCACCCAGCACAGCCGCCGCACCGCCCGCTCGTCCAGGACGGCGGGGACGTCGACGAGGCCGCCCCAGCGCTCCGGGTGCTCCAGCGCCACCGTCCGGGCGAGCCCCGCCACGGCGCCCTGGATCACCCCACCCGGCCGTTCCCCCGCTCCGAGCACGGCGTCACCGCTGGTCAGACACCACAGCGGAGCATCGATACCGGTGTCGCCGAGCGCCTGCACCAGGGCCAGGGTGAGCGACACGGCGCTCGGCAGGTCGGCGAACCGCGGGTGCGGACGCCGCTCGCGGGCCAGCAGCGACAGCACTCCGGCCACCGGCTGTCCGGCCGCGGCTTCCGCCAGCAGTGCCGCCAGTGACTCCCGGTCGTCCCCGGGCCCGGTCACCGCGACCGGCAGTACCTCGGTGCCGATCGCGGTCAGCGCCTCCACCAGCGCGTGTCCGGCGCGGTCCTCGGGCAGCAGCGCCAGCCAGCGGCCGGCCGGGGCCGGTCCGGGCGCCGAGGTGACGGGCTGCCAGGCGACGCGGTGGCGCCAGGAGTCCGTCCGCCGGTCGGCCATCCGCTCGGCCCGCCATCCGCTGAGCGCCGGCAGCACCTCGCCGAGTGCGGTCTCACTGACGCTCAGATCGGCGGAGAGCTCGGTGAGGTCCTGCTGCTCCAGCGCCTCCCACAGGCCGTCGGCCGCCGGCTCGGCGGCCGGCGTGGGGCGTGCCGGGGACAGCCAGTATCGGGTGTGTTGGAAGGGGTAGGTGGGGAGGTGGTGGGGGGTGGTG
>NZ_JBGCCS010000057.1:0-31333 GCF_041262645.1 Streptacidiphilus sp. EB129 | reverse complement strand
GCACCACCCCCGATTTTCCCGGCCTCGGGCGGGACCGCAAGGGCCCGGGAAGACTACAAACGCCGAGGCCACAACCCCCAGATGCGGTTGCAGTATCAGGCCGCGGGTGGGCCACCCGCAGGAGGCTGCTTCCATCGGGGTGGCCATGTCAGATCACGTGGGATTGCCGCCCCGGGTATGCCGAGGGTCTTTCGGGCGCAGCGGTGGTACTCGTCCCGAGCTCGCCTGTACTCGGCGAACGCTGCTTCCCACTCCTCCGCACCACCTGGCATCTGGCCCTTAGCCAGAGCCACCAGGTGCCATAGGCAGTGATCCAAATGGCGCGTCGCGGTGATGGTGTCTGTGTCAGTGAGGAGGCGCACGGTCTCCAGTAGTCCGGAGCGCTGTGCCTCACCCGAATCCAGCGTGGCCAGATTCTGTGCCGTCGGCTCCAGTGGTGTCGCATCCGAGTTGAGCCCTCTATGCGCGGCCAGTCCGTGCGCGACCACGGCGATGTCCTTGATTGCCCGTGCGTAGTCGGCGTAGGCGACGAGTCTCCTCTCGTCCCACCGGACATCCTGCTGTCGTCGCCATCGGGCACGTTCGGTCAGCGTGGTGGTGACATACGAGGCGCCTGCGCCAACGATGACGCCGGCGAGGGCGGATATCTGGACGACGGCGCTCATGAGTCCCCCCAATCCCGGAAGGTCAACCTCGGCGTCAGCTGGCCCATTGTGCTGCTTCAACCTCGTCGCGCTCGCTACCAGCCAGCAGGCGCCTGGCGCCGTGCTCGTTCAACAGCTCAGCCGGGACACACCACTCGCGGTACGGCTTGCCCTCCTCGACGAGCTCGAAGTTCTCCAGGTTCACGTCGTCCGGAAAGACGATCTCAAGGAGCTGCTCGCCCTTCGCGCCCTCGTTGGTATCCATCGGGACGTCGGCGATGAACACACCGCGAAGGGTGAAGCCAACGAGCTTGTACGTGCCCTCGGCGTCGCGGAACCCGTCGCGGAGGATCGCCTCGGTGGCGTCGGTGGTGTGAAAGTAGACCGTCACCCCACCCAAGCTACGCATCTCGGCTTGCCGGATGTCAGGAATGGACCACCTGTCAGTGGTGAGCGCTACGGTCACCGGCCATGGACTTCCCGATAGCCGCAACCGTCAGCGCCACCTCGGCCCTACTGAGCGCCGTCGCAGCAGGCGCGTCCTGGCGCGCAGCTCGCAAGTCGAACGACACTGCCGCTGCAGTGGCAGCGATCGAGCACAACCGCTGGCACACCGAGCTGACCCCGACCTTCGACATCGCGTTCACAGACCAGGGCAACGACCGCGCCATGCTGAGGCTGACGCTGACCGGGCCTGCCGGACTGGATCGGCTCGACCAGCTAACGGTCTCGGTGCGGGGCGACGGGTTTAATCACGACCCCGTCGGCGGATACCGGTCTGAAGCGGAGGCCGCTGAGTACGCACGAACGATCTGGGGACCCTACCGGTTTGTCTATGGCTCCGACGGAGGATCAGAGGATGGCAAGCGCGTCGACCCGGTCTGCTTGGAGCTCGGCGACTGGGCGCTGTTCAGCATGAGCCGCACGCTGGCGCCGAGTTGGTACGGAGACCATTCGATGTGGCGTCAGGAGCACAGCGGAAAGCCGGTCAGACTCACGATGACGGGCATGCGCGAGGGCTCCAGCCTTGGATGATCCCTTGGGAGGGCGTGGCCACCACCACCTCGTGAGAATCACAGCCCGATCCCCCTCATCGGGTTGTCCCGCCAGCGGTCGACGGGCCGGATGTACTCCAGCACCTGCGGGCTGGTCTTGGACGAGCGGCCGTGCTCGGCGATGAAGCTCGTCGGGTGACCGGCTTTCGCGGCCTCGGTGGGTCCGCCGGCGCGGAGGCCGTGGGCGGTGAAGTCCGCCGCACCGTCCAGGCCAGCGGCGGCGGCGAGACGCTCCACTGCCTCGTTCACGGCGGCGCCGGAGATGCCGCCAGCCTGCAACTGGCCCCACCGGTTGATCCGGCGGAGCAGCGGTCCGTCGGTCACCTGCTGCTCAGCGAGGGCGTCCAACCAGGCCCGGGTGACGCGCACGGGGTCGGTGTCGGGATGGACGCCGTGGGGGATGTGGACCTCGGCGCCGACGGCGTCCTGATCGGTCTTGCTGGTCCGCACCAGAACGGTGAGGCCGTCGTCGGTGAACCGGACGTCACTGATGGCCAGCGCGGCCAGCTCGGACCGCCTTGCCATCATGCTGAACCCGAGGACGAGCAGGACGCGGTCACGCTTCCCGGAGAGTGTCTCCGGGTCGGTGGTCTCGATCATCGCCCGGAGCGGGGCGAGGGTGACCGGCGGCGCCTTCCGCTTCCGCTTCCCCGCCGCGGCACGGTCTCGGCGGTGGACCTTGAGGACGGCGAGGGCCGCGTCGGTCTCCGGCTGGCCACGGTGACCGGCTACCCGGTGGGCGGTGCGGATTGCGGCGATGCCCTGCTCGATCGTCGACGGCGCCTGGTCGAGGTCGGCGAGATGGCTGACGTACTCGGCCAGCGTGTGCGGCGTCGCCGGGAGCGGACTGCGGCCGGCGTCGCTGCACCAGGCGGCCGCCCCGGTCTTCGACCTGTCGAACGACACACCCAGGCCCTTCGCGTGCCGGGATACCGACGACCGCGAGATGCCCAACTCGTCTGCGATGTCCCGCACCGATGTGCCCGCGTCAGCCAGCTCACACAAGCGGATCCGCTGAGTGTCGGTCAGGGCCACTGTGGTGCACCTCCTCGCGCGCGTGATCGTGGTCTGGAACGTCCCACCGCTACTGCTGCGGTGGTTGTGTCGAGTGTGATCTTTGGGTGTCCGCACGCGGATACGGGACCAGGGACACAGGGACAGCAGGGACACCGAGTCGAGGTGGCGGGTGGAGACCGGCTGAACCTGCATCCGTCGATCCGCTGGGACGGCCGGAGACTGCTCCTGAACACCCGTGTCAACGCTGTGCTCAGCGTCGGTCTTCGTGGACGTCAGCAGGTCGTGGCGCGCGCTTCGCATCGTGAGACGTCTCAATCCGCAGGTCAGAGCCTTGAAGGCACGTTGGGACGCGGAGACACCGGATCAGGGTTGCTACCACCGCGTGCCGCCCGGCAAGGTGGAGCCGCGCTTCAGGGGCCTTCTGCGACACGCCAGGTCACGGCGCCGTCCATCACACTCGACTCATCCATGGGGGCACCCATGCGCTCGACGCGCAGTGACATCGGCGCGGCTGCCGTGGCAGCCGCACGGGTCAAGGGTGCGGGACGTCAGACATCTGATGCGTGCCTTGCGGTGTTGAGAGCCCGGCCGAGCGGGAGCCCGAGGTTCAGGGGGCCTGAGAACGTCCACGACCATGACCTCGCACGGTCACGTCGCAAGGGCGTGTGCAGGCGATACGCGTCAGCTGTTCGGCCATTGACCCGCAGCGACACACATCCGCGCTGCCGCCCAGCCCTTCGTCATTTTCATTTGTCGAAGCCCTTCCCTTTTCGAGGAGAACCATGATCGGTAAAAGGCTCGTAGTCCGGCTTGGCGTGGTGTCCGTCACCGCGGTCCTTGCCGCCGGCGCTCTCGGCGGCGTGGCCAGTGCCAACAGCAATCCCAGCACCCCGTGGGTGGGCCCTGGCCAGACCAACACCTACGACGGCGTGTGGTGCGTCCAGCGCCTTCTCAACGACATTGGCGACCCAGGCTGGCACCACCTCGACGAGGACGGCTCCTTCGGGCCGGACACCGCCGGAGCGATCCGCGCCTACCAGCAGGCCGTGAAGGACTACGGCGCGGTGCCGTCGATGCAGGTCGACGGCATCGTCGGACCGCAGACCGGAAATCTCCTGGTCGGCGCCACCTACGGCGCCTCCGGCACCAACTGCGCCAACATCCTGCCCACCTGACCCTGACTCGACATCCCACCATTCTCGGAGGAGAGAGCATGAAGACCATATCCCGGACCGCGTCCAAGGCTGCCGCAGTGTCCGTCGCAGCCCTGTGTCTGACCTTCGGACTCACCGCCAACGCGGACGCTGCGACCTATGACGGCCAGGACGCCATCTCCTCGGGCTGCGCCAGTTCCGCAATCACCGCAGCATCGACGAACATCGCCATGAACGACGGGACCGTGGTCGGGCAGATCCAGCTCCGGTACAGCACTGGCTGCAGGACCACCTGGGCCCGACTTCTGTCGTACCGTCAGCCCACCGGAACCGCTCAGGTCTACCGGAACTCCGACTACACGTTGTACCAGTGTGGAAGCTCCCTCAGCTGGGTCGGCTCCCTCGGCGCCTACTCGTGCTACACGCCGATGGTCAACGACGCAGGTGTCACCTCGGTGGCGATCGGATCCGCCTACTACGACGCATCGACGTCCACCGGCGGCTTTGCGACCGCTGCGTACTGAGCCCTTGCGTCCACGGCCAGTGGGGGTGACCTCCCCCTCCCCCCCCGCACGAGCCATCGACGCGACAGGCGTCGTGGACCACCCATTCAAGAGATCCTGACCACTCACGAGGGAAGTCACCCATGCGTAAGAGCATTGTCGCTGCCGTCGTCACCGGCGCTGCCCTGATAGCCACCGGCCTCGCCGCGAGCCCGGCCAGCGCCGCCAACTCCACCTCGCCGCTCGGCTTCGCCAACGACCTGTGCCTCGACGTGCCGAACTCCAATGCAGTGGTCGGTCAGCAGGTCCAGCAGTGGACCTGCAACGGCACTGAAGCCCAGATGTGGACGACCTATTGGGTGGACAGCACCCACTTCCAGGTCCACAGCGGCCTCAACTACAACCTGTGCCTGAACAACTGGGAGGGCGGAGACACGGTCGGCAACCACATCAAGCTGTACAACTGCGAGACCACCCCGGACGGCCTGTTCAACTGGGTCCACACCGGCAGCGGCACCCAGATCCAGCCGCAGAGCGCCTGGCACACCTGCGTGAACGGGTGGGGCGGCGACGCGCCGGGAAACGAGATGCGTCTCTACACCTGCCAGGACGTTGACAACGAGAACCTCATCGTCATTCCCGCCTAGCCTTCACGTTCAGTGGTCGTAAGCGATCAATGATGAATGTGCAGCGGCTCCTGGCCTCGACCGGCACCCGGTCGAGGCCAGGGCCCTTCGCTCCCTTGTGTGGGTCGATTCGTGTCGTGAAATGACGAACGCCGCATCCTGCGTGGGTCTCTGATTGTCGAGATCCGAAGGTGGTCTCGGTGCGGGCGGACCAGCGCTGGGATCGGCGGCCCCGGTGCGGGTGTGCCGGGCGCGGTCACCCTTGAGCGATCAGCCAGAAGAACGAGAGCAGCCTCCCGGCCGCAAGGAAGCACACCGCAGTACCCCCAGTGACCCGTAGCCCCGTGGCCTCTACCACACCCACGGCGCCGCACCGATCCCACGACAGTCCTCTGAAAGGACCTTCATGCCCGTCAAGGGAACCCTCGCGCGTCGGACCACCCGACTGCTGGCCCCAGCACTGGCGGCAGCCTTCCTCGGCCTGGCCGCCGGCCCGGCCTCCGCCGCGACCGTGCCTGACCGGATCAACCTCTCCTCCCCCTCCTGCCCGAGCGTGGTGCAGCAGGGCGAGGACGACGGCTGCGTCACGGAGCTGCAGACCCTGCTCAACCAGCACGGCACCTCACTCACGGTGGACGGCGCCTTCGGTTCAGGCACCCTGGCCGCGGTCAAATCCTTCCAGAGCGCCAACGGCCTGACGGCGGACGGCCTGGTCGGCTCCGCCACCCGGGGCGCGCTCTACTACGTGAACCCGGCAACGCCGATCAACCTCGGTTCCCCGCGCTGCGCGGTCGACATCCAGCAGGGCGAGAACGACGGCTGCGTGGAGGAAGTACAGAACCTGCTCAACTCGCACGGCGCCGGACTGACCGTCGACCACAGCTTCGGGCCGGCCACCGCCAACGCCGTCTCCACCTACCAGACCTCCGTCGGACTCCCGGCCACCGGCGTGGCCGACCCGACCACAAAGGCCAAGCTGTACGGGCAGCCGGCACCGCAGACCCCGCCCGACCTGGGGTCGGCCCGCTACGCCGCCATCGTGAGCGAGGCCCGGGCAGCACTCACGCAGAACATCCCCTACGTCTGGGGTGGCGGCCACGACAGCGACACCGGCCCCTCCATCGGCACCTGCGGTGGCTACACCGGCACCATCCTTCCGTGCCCGGCCGACCACACGGTGGGCCTGGACTGCTCCGGCTTCACCCGCTGGCTCTACTGGCAGGCGGGCGCCGGCGATATCGGCCAGGCGACCGGTGACCAGATCAGCAACCCACGCTTCACAACGGTGTCCCTGGCCAACGCGATCCCCGGCGACCTGGTCTTCTTCGGAAGCGGCGGTCCGGGCGACCCGGACCACGTCGGTGTCTACACCGGCACAGTCGACGGGGTTCCGATGATGATCGACCAGCCCTTCACCGGCGCCTACACCCGCTACCAGCCGGTGAGCGACGGAGCCAACCTGATCGGGTACTACCACCTCAGCTGATCCACCGACAGATGCGGTCCGCCCTCCCGCCGCCATGACCGCGCGCCCTGCCCGAGCGGCCCGACTGTCAGCCTGGATCCGCAGAGCCGTATTCACGTGCCTTGTCTTACCGCGAGCTGGAAGCGTAGAGAACTCCCATACTCGCAGGTCACAGGGCACGTCTTCTTCGTTGGTCAGCCTCTCACGGTCACCGGCCGGTGGATCCGGGCTCAGACCAAGATCCTCTCCCAGAATTCTCCCCAGGCGGGTCGGGAAACGCATCAGGGCCGATCTCCCTTGCGGGAAAACCGGCCCTGAACTGCTACTTCATCTGTCGGGACGACAGGATTTGAACCTGCGATCCCCTGACCCCCAGTCAGATGCAAAAGCCTTATTGCTACTTGAAACGGAACAAAGTGCACGCCATGCGCTCGCCCAGTGTGCACCCGAAGGCATCTCGCGGCGACCCGCGCACAGCGTGTGGTCCCAGAGTGGTCCCACGGAGGGCACTCACTCGCAGTGACACGGCCTCATCCAGCGGAACTGCCGTTAAGGAAAACGTCGCCGAATCCAGTGGAGGACGTCCCTATCTGACACTCCGTCGCCAGTGAGCCCAGCAAAGTGACATCCCCTGGACCGTCCCTGTGACCGCCGCTCGAAGTCCACATCGTGGCTCCAGGTGGTGCGTTGACCTCGGATATTCAACGGTGGCGATGATCTGACCCCGGATCAGAGAAAGGTGCCGTTGACTTGCAGGGATGTGAGTGTCGAAGTCATATCCAGTGCGGGAGCAAGGCACCTTTCGGGTGGAGGTTACAGGGTGGGATGAACGGCTGCCGGCGAAGGCCGATGGCAAGGGCGTGGTCGGACACACCGGGGCGGCGCTGCTGTGCCGATGTGCGGACACGGACCGGGTTGACCAGCGCGCTGGAGGAGGGTGCTGCCGAGCGGCATCGGTTCCGGGTGGCGTGACCGCGGCCAGGGGGTGGTGATGCTCGCGGTCGCGATCGCGCTGGGTGCGACGAGCCTGCTGGACGCCGAGGGCCCTGCCGGCCCACCAGGCCGCGCTGTTCAAGAGTCCGGCCTCGGACTCCACGCTGCGCCGAGCCTTGTCGGCGATCGACGACAAGGCCCTGACGAGGATCGCGAAGGCCCGGGCGCGGGTGCGTCGGCACGTGTGGAACCCGATCGCGCTTCGGCCCGGTGGCTTCCCCTGGCTGAGTGTTACGGGCAAGCGCCTGACCGGGTGGATCGTGATCGACATCGACGCCACGATCATCACCTCGGCGTCCAGGAAGGCCGGGGCAGCGGTGACTTTCAAGCGGACGTTTGGCTTTCACCCGCTGGCCGCGTGGTGCCAGAACACCCAGGAATGCCTGGCCATGCTGCTGCGCGAGGGCAACGCCGGCGCCAACACGGTCACCGATCACCTGCGCGTCCTGGCCGACGCCCTCGCCAGGTCCCCGACTCCTCGGCCGCCAAGATCCTCATCCGGATCGACGGCGCCGTGGCTACCCACGACCTCCTGGACCACCTCGAAGTCCTCAACACCACCCGCCGCACCGTGCGCTACCTGGTCGGCTGGAAGTTGACCGACGCCGACGAGCGCCATCGCTCTGCTGCCGGACGTCGCGTGGTGCGACACCCTGGCCCAGGACGGCACCGCCGTCCCCACCGCGCACATCGCCGAACTCACCGACCTGAGCACCCGCCCCGGCTGGCCCGACGGCATTCGCCTGCTGGTCCGCCGCACCCGACCCTCGGGTGCTCCACCACGTAGTCGCGCACCTCGTCGCGGACGGCGTCGGCGTCCCACTTGGCCCGGCTGAGCAGATGCTGTATGGCGTCCGGGGTGGACTCCCCGGCTCACTCGGCGATCGTCCATCAGTTCTTGCGCGGCAGGTACGCCAGGAGCCCGAGCACCAACCGCCGGACCCGGCGCCGTGACTCCATCCGAACGAAGCGGCCCGCGACCCGCGCCATCAGGGCTTCGAAGGACTCCTGCCAACGATCGGGGTCTACGCTGTGACCTGCGGCCAACGCATGATCTTCAGTCTTCACACACCGATGATCAACGGTGGCCGCAGCCATCCCGCAGCCGGGGCGCCGGCAACATCGCGGTCTACGGCTGGAGAACCAGGTCGCGCTGATACCAGGTGCCTGGCCTACCGCCGAGGCTGGCCGGATCTGCCGGGCGGTGATGGTGTCCTTGTAGGCACCGGGTTTGATGAGTTTCTTGTCGAACGGGACCGCGCGGCTTGCACTCTCGTAGATCTCGGTGGGCTTCTGGGTGGCCTTGAAGCCGCATGCGATCAGCCCACCTCCGGCGTTGGCGAACGCGGCGACGTCCTTCGCGAGCTCGTACTTGCCTTTGTCCGTGCCCAGGTCGTATGGGCCGGTGTCGGGATGGGCGCTTTTGAAGTCGACCCAGTCACTCTCGCGCGTGCCGATCAGTTGTGCGGGCTGCTTCGCGGCGAGCGCTGCAATCAGCTGCGCACGGCTGGTTACGGTCATTCCAATAGCCTAGAACCGATGCGGCCACGCCCTGTGCAGCCGCGCTCTCGCATGAACAGTGTCGTCTTCGCGGCGCGGCCCGTCGGCCAGGTTGCCGCGCCTCCGATCACGCAGCCGCCCACGGTACGACATCTTCCGCATCCCCGACCGGGGTGCCCACTCGACGCACCGGCAATCGAGCCGAGCGGACACGCGACTCCTTGAGCTGCGTCGTCGTGCACTGCACAAGTCGTATGCACACTCGGTCGGTCGCAGCCCCGAGGTTCGGCACGGTCGGAGGAAATCCTCGCCATCTCCGCAGAGCGGACCCGGCCCTAGCGGAACATTCGTTCGATTGCCATGATGGCCTGATCGCGTGTCCGTTCGGGCTAACGCTCGTTGGGCACGGCAGACAGGGGCTCGCGAGTTCTCCCGGGCCCGATAGGGGGACCGTCATGAGCGATCGCAGCGCCATCGAGTGGACCGAAGCGACCTGGAATCCCACCACCGGGTGCGACCAGGTCTCAGCTGGGTGCGACAACTGCTATGCGCTCACCCTGGCCAGGCGCCTGAAGTCGATGGGGGCAGCCAAGTACCAGCACGACGGCGATCCCCGTACCTCCGGTCCCGGCTTCGGCCTGGCGGTGCATCCCGACGCTCTCGATGTGCCACGGCGTTGGCGCTCCCCACGCACGGTGTTCGTGAACTCCATGAGCGATCTCTTCCACGCCCGGGTTCCGCTGCCGTTCGTCCGTCAGGTGTTCGACGTCATGGCGGACACCCCGCAGCACACCTACCAGCTGCTGACCAAACGATCGGTGCGCCTTCGACGCGTCGCCGGGCAACTCGACTGGCCGCCGAACCTGTGGATGGGCGTGTCGGTCGAGACCGCCTCCCAGCTCAGCCGAATCGACGACCTGCGCACGGTGCCGGCAGCTGTGCGTTTCCTATCCCTCGAACCCTTGCTCGGCCCGCTTCCCGGCCTGAAGCTCGACGGCATCGGCTGGGTCATCGCCGGTGGGGAGTCCGGCCCGGGCCATCGCCCCATGGAGCAGCAATGGGTGCTCGACATCCGCGACGCCTGCGGCGAGGTAGGGATCCCGTTCTTCTTCAAGCAGTGGGGCGGCCACAAGCCGAAGGCCGGCGGACGCGACTTGCAGGGCCGCACGTGGGACCAACTCCCCGCCCGTGCAGGCCTGGCCGTGTCCTAGTCGGCCGTGCACGCACTCTGGTGCCGCGCAAGACGCTGTGTGATTCTCGTTCCAGGCGTGTTCACAACACCGCATGGGGGGACACATGGCGGTACCAAAAGAACCTGTCTGGGATCGGGACCCGCACACCGCCGCCAAGCATGACGTGCTGCGCCGGTACCTCCAGGCGTGGGCGCCGATCCTGCTCTCCAGCAACGAGGCGGTCAGCTACGCCGAGGGGTTCGCCGGCCCGGGAATCTACAAGCACGGCGAGCCCGGTTCACCGGTGATCGCCCATCACGTCCTGGCTGCCGCTCTGCGCCAACGGCCGGGCAGGACCGTCAAGATGGTGCTCGTCGAGGAAGACGCCCAGCGCAAGGCGATGCTGGAGCGGCAGATCGCCCGCGCGCGCAGTACCGGCGGCCCCGAGCTGGCGCGGCTGCAGACCCGTATAGAGCAGGGGGGCTGCCATCCTGACCTGCTGGCGCACCTGGTGAACACGGGCAGCCATCTACACCCGATGTTCGTGCTGCTCGACGGCTTCGGCGGCCCCGAGGTGCCCTTCGCCCTCCTGCAGCAGATCGCACGCCACCGCAGCAGCGAGGTGATGATCACCTTCCAGCCGCAGTTCCTCGTCCGCTTCGCCACCGCCGACGGGATCCACCGCGAGGCGGGCAACGCATTCTTCGGAGGCTCGGACTGGCAGGGCGTGTTCAGCCAGCACAGCAGCGACAAGGCAGCCTTCCTGCGCGACCAGTACCGCCTGACCCTGCGCCGCGCCGGCTTCGACCACAGCCTGTCCTTCGAAATGATCGACGAGAAGGGCCACCTGCTCTACCTCATCTTCGGCACCAGACACGAGCGCGGTGTGGAGAAGATGAAGGACGCCATGTGGAAAGTCGACCCCACCACCGGCGTCCGCTACCGCGACCCCAAGGACACCGGCCAGCAGCTCCTGGACCTCGAATTCGAGCCGGACACCGCGCCCCTGCGTCGCATTCTCATCGACCACCTGCGTGCCGCACCTGCCCCTCTGAACGTGACAGCACTTCAGCGCTTCGCCCTTCTGGAGACGGTCTACCGGCCCGGCCAGGTCATCGCCTCCCTCACCAGGATGCGCGCCGACGAGTGGATCAACACCTCCCCGGGAAGGATCGTCAAAGCCTCGCAAATATCCCCAAATCGCAAAGACGCTCTCTTTTGAGGTCGTCCGGGACGTTGCAGGAATCCGCACCCCCACGAGCCCTGCCCTTGCCGATTACCTCATCCATGCAGGTGGGATGGCCCTTCGATGTCGAGTGCAGGGGTGCTCAAGTAGGCGCCGTCGCACGGTGGCGGCAAGTGCGGCATGATGATCGGTCGTGCTGCTGAAACTGGCGTACCTGGGCATGACGAACACGTTCGCGCTGCTGCGGCTGCTGCCGATGAGCGACCGCGAGAAGGACATCGAGATCCTGGCCCTGCGCCATCAGATCACCGTCCTGGAAAGACAGCTGAACGGACAACAGGTCCGCTTCCACGCCATCGACCGGGCCGTGCTCGCATCGCTGCTCCAGGGCCTTCCACGGGAAGCACTACGCCGGATGCGGCTGCTGGTGCGACCCGATACCGTGCTGCGCTGGCACCGCGACCTGGTCGCCCGCCGACACGCCGCCCGGTCCAGGCCCAAGCGCGGAGGCCGGCCCCGCACCGTGCACTCGATCCGCGCCCTCATCCTGCGCCTAGCCAGGGAGAACCCGAACTGGGGCTACCGGCGCCTGCACGGCGAACTGCTCGTGCTCGGGGTGAAGGTGGCCGCGTCCACCGTCTGGGAGATCCTCAAGGAAGCCGGCATCGAGCCGTCCCCTGAGCGCGCATCGAGCACCTGGGCGGACTTCCTGCGCTCCCAGGCCGACGCGCTTCTGGCATGCGACTTCTTCGAGACCGTCACCCTGTCCGGCGCCCGCCTCTACGTCTTCGCCGTGATCGAGCACGCCAACCGCCGGATCCGGATCCTGGGCGCCACCCCACACCCGACCGGGTCCTGGGTGGTCCAGGCCGCGAAGAACCTCGTCATGGACCTCGAGGACTCCGGCTGCCGGGAGCGCTACTTGATCAGGGACCGGGACGGGAAGTTCCCCCAACTGTTCGATGATGTGCTCAAGGACGCGGGAATCGAGGTCGTGCTCAGCGGTGTTCGGATGCCGAGAATGAACTCGATCATGGAACGATGGGTCCAGACCTGCAGACGAGAACTGCTGGACCGCACGCTGATCTGGGACCAGCGCCACCTCCTGCACGCCCTGCGCGAGTTCGAGACGTTCTACAACGGGCACCGGCCGCACCAGGGCATCGCCAACGCCTGCCCGCTGCACCCACTGCCCGATCCGATCGAAGACCCGGGCCGAATCGCCCATCTGGACATACGACGACGAGCACGACTCGGCGGCATCCTCCACGAGTACCAACATGCCGCTTGACCAGCCTGGATGAGGTATTCGGCAAGGGCAGGGCTGAGCCCACACGGAAGACCTCTGCCCGCCGCCCCGGCAACCTCGGTGCGGCGGGCAGAGCCGTTTCCCGGACCGGTGCGGGCGGCGATGGGACGGCTGACCCGCCGGGGAGATCGTCGACCGCTTCCGCCCTGGCTGGAACTCGCCGAAGAAGTTGGCTGAAATCAGCTGCCCGCGACCTGCGGACATCACGCAGAGTAAGCAAAATCGAGGAGTCGAAGGATGCCCAAAAGCCGCAAAACACCCCTCGGGGCGGCCGGTGGTCCCAAAGTGGTCCCAAGCAGTGCACGAACGAATCTCGATCAAAACTGACGCCTCATCAGCGAAAGGGCCGCTGACCTGGAGTTTCCTCCGGCCAGCGGCCCTCTCACTTCTGTCGGGACGACAGGATTTGAACCTGCGACCCCCTGACCCCCAGTCAGGTGCGCTACCAAGCTGCGCCACGTCCCGTGGCTGCGGTGCCTTGCGGCTTCGCTGCCCCGTCCCCGGTCTCCCGGGCACAGGAAGAACAATACAGCACGCCGGGTCGTGCTCGCGCCCACCTTTCGCGGGGCGTGGTGGGCACGGAGTGGCTGGTCAGGGCGCCGGGTGGCGGGAGTCGTAGCGGGCGAAGGAGGGGTACCGGGCGGTGAGCAGCAGCAGGGCGGCGACGCAGGCGAGGCCGCCGCTGACGGCGGAGAAGGTCGGGGTGGTCAGCTGGGCGACCGTGCCGGACTCGAAGTCGCCGAGGCGGGGGCCGCCGGCGACGACCACGATGAACACCCCCTGGAGCCGTCCGCGCATGTCGTCCGGGGCTGCTGCCTGCATGATCGTGTTGCGGAAGATCATGCTCACGGTGTCCGCCGCGCCCGCGACGGCCAGGAGCAGCAGGCCCAGCCACAGCTGCCGGGCCAGTCCGAACCCGGCGATCGACAGGCCCCAGGCCAGCACCGCGAAGAGCACTGCCAGGCCGTGCCGGTGCACCCGGCCGACCCAGCCGGAGAACAGCGCGCCGAGCAGCGCTCCCACCGCCGGGGCGGCCGCCAGCAGCCCCACCGTGCGGGCGTCGCCGTGGAAGAGCACCACGGCCAGCGCGGGGAACAGGGCCCGGGGCATCCCGAAGACCATGGCGGCGAGGTCGGCCAGGAAGCTCATCCGCAGGTTGGGGCGGTCGCGCAGGAAGCGCAGCCCGTCCAGGACGGAGGCTCGGCGGGTCGGTCCGCCCGCCGCCGCCGGCTCGGGCCGCATCGACGGCAGCCGCCACATGGCGTAGAGGGAGGCGCTGAACGCGAGCGCGTCGAACAGGTACGCCGCCTGGTAGCTCCACAGCCCGATCAGCAGCCCGCCGAGCATCGGGCCCACGGTCAGGCCCAGGTTCATGCTGACGGTGGAGAGCGCGTTGGCCGCCGGCAACTGCTCGGCGGGGACCAGGCGGGGCACCATCGACGCCCGCGCGGGTGCGTTCAGCGCGAAGCACACGGCCTGCAGCGCGACCACCCCGTACAGGACGCCGACCTGCCGGACGCCGAGGAAGGCCTGGGTCGCCAGCGCCGCCGACAGGACGGCCAGCCCGGACGCACCGAGCAGGCCGAGCCTGCGCCGGTCCACCCGGTCGGCGATGGCCCCGCCGTAGAGGCCGAAAACGACCAGCGGCACGAGCGAGCAGAGGCCGACCAGGCCGGTCGCGAACGTGGAACCGGTCAGCGTGTACACCTGGACCGAGACGGCCAGGGCGGTCATCTGCTGTCCGACGGACGAGACGCTCTGCCCGAACCACAGCCGCCGGAAGTGCGGGCTGGTGCGGAGCGGGGTGACGTCGGCGAGGGCGCTGCGTGCGAGGCGGCGCAGGGCGCCGGGGCGCGGGGACGCGGACGCGGGCTCGGCGGCCACGGCCACGGCCACTGTCGCGGCCACAGGTCCGTGCTCAGGCTCAGGCTCGGGCGCCGGCGTGAGCGTGGGGCTGGATATGGGCGCGGGCGTGAGGTCGTGGGCGGCGCCGGGTATGGGGGTGTGCGGGGCGGGGGAGGGCTGGTCGGAAGGCACGCGTCATCCTCTCCCACCCGGCTGTGGGCGCGGCCCGGGCCCCCGGTCCCGACGGCTCACCCGTGTATCGGGGTGTGCGCAGAGAGGGGGCGGGACACCGCCCCGGCCGCTCAGCCGTAGAGCTCGCGGTAGCTGGGGAAGCCTCCGGCGCTCTCCGCAGCCAGCATCGCGTGAACGATCGCGCGCGTCAGCGTGTCCGCGCCGGCGGCGAGGACGGCGTTGAGCGCGCCGGCCGCCACGTGGACGCCGAAGGCGGGGTCGCCGAGCGCGTCGGACTGGTCCTCCGGGACGAGCGGGCGGGTGCCGGTGGAGAGCGCGAACACCGTGTCGCCGTCCGACAGCAGATGGACGGGCCGTACCGCGCGCGCCAGGCCGTCGTGCGCGGTGCCGGCCAGCTTCTGCGCCTGCGCCTTGGTCAGCACCGCGTCCGTGGCCACCACCGCGAGGGTGGTGTTCAGCGTGCGCGGCTGCTGGAGGCGGGCCGTCGCCGCCCGGTGCCGCTCGGGGGTGGGCACGGGCAGGTCGAACTCGTCGGCGGCACCGATCCGCGCGCCGTAGAGCTCCCCGCCGGCCGGGTCGAGGACCGACCCCGCCGCGTTCACCGCGACCAGGGCGGCGACGGTCGTCCCCGACTCCAGCACCGTGCTCGCCGTCCCGATGCCGCCCTTCACCCCACCGGCGACGGCGCCCGTCCCGGCGCCCACGCAGCCCTGCGGCACCGGTGCGCCCTCGACCGTCCGTGCGGCGGCCGCCACCGCCTCCCGGCCCAGCGCCGCGTCCGGACGCGCGCGCCAGTCACCGCCGCGCCCGAGGTCGAACAGCGCCGCCGCCGGGACCACCGGCACCACCTGGTCGGGCTCCGGGCCGACCCGGAAGCCCCGGCCGTGCTCCTCCAGCCAGGCGGCCACGCCGCCGGCCGCGTCCAGCCCGAAGGCGCTGCCGCCGGTCAGTACGACGGCGTCGATCCGCTGCACCAGGTTGCGCGGGTCCAGTGCGTCGGTCTCCCGCGTCCCGGGACCGCCGCCGCGTACGTCCACGGCGGCGACCATCCCGCCCTCGGGCGCGAGCACCACGGTCACCCCGGACAGCCAGCCCTCGCCGATCCGCTGCGCATGGCCGACCCGCAACCCGATCACATCCGTCAACCCGTTCACAGTCCCCACCCTCGCACAGGGGCCCGCCGGGCGGGCCGGTCCTGGTGACGTGTGATCAGAAACGCGCGAGGCGGGTGTGGCGGGGCGGTGATACCGCCGCCCCGCCACACCCCCACACCCACGGGCTCAGTCCCAGCCTCAGTGCGCCTCAGCAGCCTCAGCCAGCCTCAGCAGCCTCAGCCAGCCTCAGCCAGCCAAGGGGGCGACGTTGCCCGCGAAGGCGGTGTCCGCCAGGCCGCGCCAGTCGTCGCAGGGGTGTTGGTGGTCCGCCGTCACATAGCCGTGCGCCGCCGCGATGCTGTGGTCGTAGCAGGAACCGGTGTCGGTGGTGCCCAAGTAGTGCTCGGAGTCGGTCCCGTCGGCGGCCGTGGTCACGCCGGCGCTGCGGGCCAGGACGCCGGTGGCGTCGACGTGGTCGTCCGTGACAGCGGTCGGCAGCCAGCTGTTACCGATGCGTGTGCTGTCGACCAGGATCCTGCCCTGGGACACCGTCGCGGAGAGGGAGTAGTTGTCGCCGTCGACGAACACCGGGACGTCGGAGTCGACGGTGATCGGGTACGACCAGTCGTGCCGGACGCTCGCCGGGCGGCCGTCGCCGCGGCTGGTGGTCACCGTGGTGGTGCCGTACTCCTGCTGGGTCATCACCTGCAGCTGCCCGGCCGAGGACACCGCGTCGGTGTTGCCGTAGACGGCGTGCTGGGACACCGTGCTGACGACCCGTCCGTGTGAGGTCTGCAGCCAGCCGGTGGTCTGCCAGTCGCGGTGGGCGCTGGTCCTGACCGTGGTGGTGTCGCCGCTGCCCGGGGTCTCGGTGGTGCTGACGGCGGGGGTGAGCGCGAGGGTGTCGCCGGTCAGGGCGCCGTGGGTGCGGGCCGCGCCGTGGTCGGTGTCCAGGAACAGCGTGCCGTCCACCGTCCAGGTGTCGGCGGCGCCGTAGGGGGTGAGGGTGAAGGTGTGCGGCCTACCGTCGACCAGCGTGCCCGCGAAGGGGGTCAGGTCGATGTCGTAGGCCTGGGTGACGAACTGGTCCACGGCCGGGATCGGCCGCCACAGGGTCGGCACGATGCCGCCGGAGTAGACGACCGGGTAGGGCTGGGCGATCCCTGCGGGCCGGCCGTCCACCGAGACCTGCACCTCGCGGTAGGACCCGCCGCCGCAGAGGTAGTTCGGGTACTTCGCGGCGAGGTCGTTCGGGACCGAGTCGAACCACTGCTCGTCGCAGCCGCCGCCCCTGGCGTAGACCTCCAGCCGGACGCCGGTGAGGTTGCGCGGCAGGGTGACGGTCTTCACCGCCGACTGCCCGGGGTTGAGGGAGTACCAGCCGGCCGGGCCGTCGCCCCCCGCCCCGCTCGATACCGAGGACAGCGGCAGTACCTGGTCGGCGGTCTGCGCCGCCGGATGGTGCCGGTCGGCCTGGTAGTAGGTCAGCGTGAGCGTCATGTGGTAGACGCCGGTGTAGGTGGAGTTGACGACGTTGCCCAGCGAGACCGCGAGCGGCTGGGGGCTGCGCAGCAGTGGGATGAAGCTGCTGACGTCCTTCTCCAGGTGCCAGCTGATCCCGGCGGCGGTCGGTTCCGGGGTGCTGGTGCGCAGCACCTCGGCTCCGCCGATCCAGACTCCGGCGAGCCGGTCGTACTGGCGGCCCTGCACGCTGCCGGACCAGTCCAGGACGACCTTGGTCCATGGTCCGGGGCAGTCCTTGGGCGGGGTGACCGTTCCGGTGTACGGGGGAGAGCTGATGGTGTTGCCGAAGTCGTTCTGCATCTCGGTCACCGTGCAGTGCGGTGTCGCCGGACGGCTCACCGGCGGCAGTGCGGTGACCGGGTTCTGGTAGCCGGTCTCGATCGGCCCGTTCGCGGCGACCGCCGTTCCCGTTCCCAGAGCGGTCACCAGCAGGGCGGCCGCGCCGCCCAGTACTCCGAGTCTGTGCAGCAGGCTCAACGCGCGCATCCGACCGTCCTCCGTCGATCATGACCAGGTCCTCGGAGGACCATGCACCCACTGACAGTGCATGCACAAGAGGGCGGGGCCGCCCGGTAGGGGACGAGGCCCGGGGCGTCTGTCGGTCGGCGCGTCCCCCGGGGACGTGGGCGCGAACGCGGACCGGGACGCCGTCCCCCTCGTCGCGAGGGGGACGGCGTCCCGGCCGGGATCAGCGGGGTGGGCTCAGCTGACGTTGAGCGCCGTGTCGTCGATGACGAACGAGGTCTGCAGCTCGGAGTCCTCGGTACCGGTGAACTGCAGCGTGACGGTCTGCCCGGCGTAGGGGGACAGGTCGAAGCTGTGCTGGGCGTAGCCGGTGTTGTGGTTGAGGTTGGAGTAGCCGGCCAGGGTCCCCAGCACGGTGCCGGAGCTGTTGAGCACCTGCACGTTGAGGGTGTCGTAGGCCGTGGTGCTGCTGGTCTCGGCCGTGTCGACGTGCAGCCAGAAGCTCAGGTTGTAGGTGGAGCAGCCGCTGGGCAGCGTGACGGTCTGGGCCAGGGTGTCGGTGTGCGTGGTGCCGTAGCCGTCGAGCCAGGCGTCCCAGGAGCCGCTGTGCGCGGGCTCGCTGCTGCTGTTGTTGACCACCCCGGACGAAGTGGACCACGGCGAGGCGGTACCGGTCTCGAAGCCGGGGTTGCCCAGCAGCTGCGCCGCGGTGCAGCCGCCGCCACCGGCAGACGGGTTGACGGTCCAGCTGAGGCCGGCGGTGCCGCTGGCTCCGGTGGTGTCGGTGGCTGTGACGGTGACCGCGCTGGTTCCGGCGGTGGTCGGGGTGCCGGAGATCAGGCCCGTGGAGGAGTCGATCGACAGCCCGGCAGGGAGTCCCGTGGCGGAGTAGGTCAGGGTCTGGCCGGAGGCCGAGTCGCCGGCGCTGACCTGCAGGGACGCGGCGGTGCCGACGGTGCCGGTCTGGTTGCCCGGGTTGGACACGGTCACGGTGCCGGTGCTGGTCTGGCCGAAGTCCTTGTTGAACGCGGCCTCGACGCCGTTCAGCACGCCCGAGTCGCTGATGATCAGGCCCAGCTCGCGGTTGTGGTTCAGCGAGTTGTCGGAGAAGTTCTCCGAGCCGGCGAACACCTTCGCGGTCGAGGTGCCGTAGTCGGCGACGATCGCCTTCGCGTGGATGTAGTAGCCGGTGGAGCTGGTGTAGGTGAACACCTTGCCGCCGGCGGCGGTGACCTGGTTCAGCTGTGTGGTGTACGAGTTGTTCTCGTTCTCGGCCACGACGCGGACGGCGACGCCGCGCTGTGCGTCCGCGACGACCGCGCTGACCAGGGCGGGGTCGCCGAACTCCTCCTCCTCGACGTCCAGGCTGTGCTGCGCACCGTTGACCAGGGACAGCAGTCTGGCCTGCGAGTCGGTGGGCGACCAGACCAGGTTGGTGCCGTCGGAGGGGGTGATCGTGGTCTTGGCGAAATCGGCGTTGAAGACCTGCTCGATCGCGGCGACGTCAGCGCTGTCGGTGTCGAAGACCCCGTAGTCGCGCGAGGTGGAGTAGTAGGTCGTGTCGAAGTTGCCGGTGCTGATGTACGACTTGGTGCCGTCGACGGTGATCGTCTTCTGGTGCGTGTAGACGAAGGCCGAGGAGGAGTAGTTGACCGCGACCCCGCCGGCGGTCAGGGCGTTGTAGGCGGCGCTGTTGACGGACGAGTGGGTCGGGTCCATCACGACCCGGACCGTGACGCCGGCCTTCTCCCGGGCCACCAGGTCGTTGACGAGCGTGGTATCGCGAAATTCGTAGATCGTCATGTCGAGCGATTTGGTTGCCGAGTTGGCGAAGTTGTAGATCGCGCTCTCGCCCTGGTCCGGCAGGGCCACCAGGGAGTAGGTGCCGGCTGCGGCGTGCGCGGCGGCGGTCGGGACGAGTGCGGCTGTCGCGGCGGCGGCCACCGCGGCGAGGGAGCCAAACAGACGGCGGGGGACGTTCATCCGGGCCTCCTGAAGGGGAATCGGGCAGGACAACGCGCGTAGCGCCCCCAAGTAAGACACGGTCATGACAAGACATGAAGACCTGCCGAATGACCGGCAGTTGAACAGTGGACCAGTGTTTCGTGTGCCTTCGGACGTCGCTCGCCGACGTGAGTGACTCGGCGGCGGCCTGCGGCCGCCTGGCGCCGTCTCCACGCGCAGATGCCGAATGCCTGGCCTGATGAACTGATCGACGGTCAGCGAGCCTTGGTGGCCGAGGTGTTGGTGAGCACAGTGGGAAACTGGGTGGCCTGGGCCGGCGAGTTCCCCGGCCGGGCGGCCGCCGACTGGACGGTGGGCGGCGTCGGCGGGGGAGTGGGGTCGGCATGGTCGCTGCCGGAGGTGATCAGCCACGCCACCGCCGCAGCTGCGATGAGCATCCCACCCGCACCTGCCAGTCGCGGATCCAGCAGCGGATGGCGGGCGGGTCCGCGCCCCTCGTCCTGATCCATCGCCACCTCCTGCTGTGCTGGCGTGTGCCGACGTGCGTGCGGACGACGCTACAACCCACCGCCGGCGCTTGCCAGCATGCGGGAGTGGGCCGGGTGCGGGTGTGTGGCCGCAGTGTGCCTTGGGGTGGTGAGTCACGGGGCAGCGGCGGCCTGGTTGATGGTCCCGCATGCTTCTGAAGTTCCGTCAGTTCGCAAGTGGGAAGCCGTCGGCCGGTCCTTCGTGGGTCGGTCGGCGATGCCGTCGTGACCGGACTGGTTCCGGAACCCGGCCGGCGGCCACCGGGGCCGGCGAACTGTATTGACAGCCATCAAACGGGGGCGCACGATGCTGATCGCAGAGAGCGCTCTCCCGCCATGGACCGAACAACGAACGTGGGCCGTTGACGGCTCACGCGGGCCGCCATTCACTATCGCGCTGGGAGAGTCATGTCCTCTGTGCCGTTCGTGCCGACCACCCGTAGACCCCGGGGCAGACCGCTGACGTCCCTCTTCGCCGTTGTCGCCCTGCTGCTGGCGGGCCTGCTCGTCCAGGCGGGTGCCGCGAACCGGGCCGCGGCCGCGAACTGCGGGACCACGAACCTCGCTCTGAACAGGACGGCGACGGCGTCGTCGGTGGAGAACGCGGGGACTCCCGCGTCGGCCGCGGTGGACGGGAGTACGAGTACCCGCTGGTCGTCGCAGTTCTCGGATCCGCAGTGGTTGCAGGTGGATCTGGGTTCGGTTCAGACGGTGTGCCAGGTGGTGCTGAACTGGGAGACGGCGTCGGGTAAGGCGTACCAGATCCAGACGTCGACCGATGGCAGCAGCTGGACCACGATCTACTCCACCACCACCGGCCCCGGTGGTACCGAGACGCTCAATGTCTCGGGCTCGGGCCGCTACGTGCGGATGTACGGTACGGCCCGCAACACCGGCTACGGCTACAGCCTATGGGAGTTCTCCGTCTACGGCACCGGAGGAGGGGGCGGGACCCCGCCGCCGCCGACCGGCGGCAGCCTCGGCTCGAACGTCATCGTGTTCGATCCGAGCATGGCGCAGGCCACCATCCAGAGCCGGCTGAACACCATCGCCAATGCCCAGGGCGGCAACGAGTTCGGTACCGCCCGCTACTCCATCCTGTTCAAGCCGGGCACCTACGGCTCTGCCGCGAACCCGCTGATCTTCGCCGTCGGCTTCTACGAGAGCGTTGCCGGTCTGGGGCAGAACCCCGGTGATGTCGTGATCAACGGCACGGTGGACTCCTACAACCAGTGCAATGGCGGAGTCCAGACGCAGTGCTATGCGACCACCAACTTCTGGCGGTCCATCACCAATCTCACCATCAATGTGACCGGCATGACCGGCTGTTATGCGGGCGACGATTTCTGGGCCGTCTCCCAGGCGGCGCCGCTGCGTCGGGTGCACATCAACGGCAACCTGAGCCTGATGGACTACTGCACCGGATCACCGGACTGGGCCAGCGGCGGATTCATCGCCGACTCCCAGTTCACCGGAGGTACCGTCACCAACGGTTCGCAGCAGCAGTTCTTCACCCGCAACAGCAGCCTGGACGGCTGGAGCAACGCCGTGTGGAACCAGGTCTTCTGCGGCGACAACGGCGCACCCGCGCAGTCCTTCGCCGCCAACTCCGGTGACAGCGGCGGTCCCAACTCCTACACCACGCTGGCCACCTGCCCGGTCACCCGGGAGGCCCCGTACCTCTACACCGACGCCGCCGGCAACTACAACGTCTTCGTCCCGGCGACGCAGACCAACTCCGCGGGCCCGACCTGGGCCGGTGGCAGCACCCCCGGGACGTCGCTGTCGCTGAACAGCTTCTTCGTCGTCCAGCCCACCGCGACCGTCGACCAGATCAACGCGGCGCTGGCCGCAGGTGACAACCTGCTGTTCACGCCCGGCGTCTACAGCATCCCCGGCACCATCGACGTCACCCGGCCGGACACCAAGATCGTCGGTATCGGCTTCCCGACCCTCGTCCCCAGCAACGGCAACGTGACGCTGAACGTGGCCGACGTGGACGGGGTCAACGTCTCCGGCCTGATCTTCGACGCCGGGCCGACCCTGTCGCCCGCGCTGCTTCAGGTCGGCACCCAGGGCTCGACGGTCAGTCATGCAGCGGACCCGGTCAGCCTCGACGACGTCTTCTTCCGGGTCGGTGGCGCGACCGCCGGCACGGCGACCACCGCCCTGATCGACAACAGCAACAACTCGCTGATCGACGACGCCTGGATCTGGCGCGCCGACCACGGTGCCGGAGCCGGCGGGTGGACCGGTGACCAGTCGGACACCGGGCTGATCGTCAACGGCAACGACGTCACCGCCACCGGTCTCGCCGTCGAGCACTTCCAGAAGAACGAGACGGTCTGGAACGGCCAGGGCGGCGAGGTGGTCTTCTTCCAGAACGAGAACCCCTACGAGGTGCCCAGCCAGGCCGCGTGGATGGCGAGCGCCACCCAGAACGGCTACCCGGCCTTCTACGTGCCGAACAGCGTCACCACGTTCCAGGGCTACGGGATGGGCAGCTACAGCTACTTCAGTCAGGGGGTGAACATCCACAACGCGATGGCCTTCCAGGCCCCGAACACTCCGGGCGTCCGGTTCCACGACCTGCTGAGCGTCTTCCTCAACGGCTCGGGGGGTATCGACTCGGTGATCAACGGCATCGGTGCGCCGGTCAGCTCCACCAACGGCGGCCCGTCCGACGTCGTCAGCTACCCCTGACGAACCGGGCGCAGGCCCAGCGGCCGCAAGGCAAGCAGGCCGACAGGCCGGTCGGTCCGGGTGGACCGACCGGCCTGGTCGCCCGAGGGCGGGATGGTGACCGGGTGTCAGGCGAGGGTGGCCAGCGCCTGGTTGAGGGTCGTGGACGGACGCATCACGGCCTCCGCCTTGGCGGCGTCCGGCTGGTAGTAGCCGCCGATCTCGACCGGCGAGCCCTGGACCGCGATCAGCTCGTCGACGATGACCTGCTCGTGCTCGGCCAGGGTCTTCGCCAGGCCGGCGAAGGCCTCGGCCAGCTCGGCGTCCTCGGTCTGCGCGGCGAGCTCCTGGGCCCAGTACAGGGCCAGGTAGAAGTGGCTGCCGCGGTTGTCGATCCCGCCCAGGCGGCGGCTCGGCGACTTGTCCTCGTTGAGGAAGGTGCCGGTCGCCCGGTCGAGCGTGTCGGCGAGGATCTTGGCGCGGGCGTTGCCGGTGCTCTCCGCCAGGTGCTCGAAGCTGGCCGCGAGGGCGAAGAACTCGCCCAGGCTGTCCCAGCGCAGGTAGTTCTCCTTGAGCAACTGCTGGACGTGCTTGGGGGCCGAGCCGCCCGCGCCCGTCTCGAACAGGCCGCCGCCGTTGATCAGCGGGACCACCGAGAGCATCTTGGCGCTGGTGCCCAGCTCCAGGATCGGGAACAGGTCGGTCAGGTAGTCGCGGAGCACGTTGCCGGTGACCGAGATGGTGTCCTCGCCGCGGCGGATCCGCTCCAGCGAGAACGCGGTCGCCTGCTCCGGCGTCATGACCTCGATCTGCAGGCCTTCCGTGTCGTGCTCGGGAAGGTACGCCCGGACCTTGGCGATCAGGTTGGCGTCGTGCGCGCGGCCCTCGTCCAGCCAGAACACGGCCGGGTTGCCGGTGGCGCGGGCGCGGTGGACGGCGAGCTTGACCCAGTCGCGGATCGGCACGTCCTTGGTCTGGCACATGCGGAACACGTCGCCCGGCTGCACCGGCTGCTCCAGCACGACCGCGCCGGACGCGTCGACGACGCGGACCGTGCCCGCGGCGTGGATCTCGAAGGTCTTGTCGTGGCTGCCGTACTCCTCGGCGGCCTGCGCCATCAGGCCGACGTTCGGCACCGAGCCCATGGTGGACGGGTCGAAGGCGCCGTGCGCGCGGCAGTCGTCGATGACGACCTGGTAGACCCCGGCGTAGCTGCTGTCCGGGATGACCGCGAGGGTGTCGCCCTCGTTGCCGTCCGGGCCCCACATGTGGCCGGAGGTGCGGATCATGGCGGGCATGGACGCGTCCACGATGACGTCGCTGGGGACGTGCAGGTTGGTGATGCCGCGGTCGGAGTCGACCATCGCCAGGGCCGGGCCCTCGGCCAGCTCGGCGTCGAAGGACGCCTTGATCTCCGCGCCGGCGGGCAGCGCGTCCAGGCCCTTGAGGATGGCGCCGAGGCCGTCGTTGGGGCTCAGGCCGGCCGCCGCCAGGGTCTCGCCGTACTGGGCGAAGGTCTTCGGGAAGAAGGCGCGGACCACGTGACCGAAGATGATCGGGTCGGAGACCTTCATCATGGTTGCCTTGAGGTGCACCGAGAACAGCACGCCCTCGGCCTTGGCGCGGGCGACCTGGGCGGCGAAGAACGCGCGCAGCGCGGCGACGCGCATGACGGCGGCGTCGACGACCTCGCCGGCCAGCACCGGCACCGACTCGCGCAGCACGGTGGTGCTGCCGTCCGCGCCGGCCAGCTCGATGCGCAGGGTGCCGTCGGCGGCGATGACCGCGGACTTCTCGGTGGAGCGGAAGTCGTCGGCGGTCATGTGCGCGACATTGGTGGCGGAGTCGGCCGACCAGGCGCCCATCCGGTGCGGGTGGGTCTTGGCGTAGTTCTTCACCGAGGCGGGGGCGCGCCGGTCGGAGTTGCCCTCGCGCAGGACCGGGTTCACGGCGCTGCCCTTGACCTTGTCGTAGCGCGCGCGCACGTCGCGGTCCTCGTCCGACTTCGGGTCGTCCGGGTAGTCCGGCAGTGCGTACCCCTGGGCCTGCAGCTCGGCGATGGCCGCCTTCAGCTGCGGGATGGAGGCGGAGATGTTCGGCAGCTTGATGATGTTGGCGCCGGGGGTCTTGGCGAGTGCGCCGAGCTCGGCGAGCGCGTCGTGGATGCGCTGGCCCTCCTGGAGACGCTCCGGGAAGCTCGCGATGATCCGCCCGGCCAGGGAGATGTCACGCGTCTCCACCCGAACACCGGCCGTCGAGGCGTACGCCTGGACCACTGGCAGGAACGAGTAGGTTGCCAGGGCCGGGGCCTCGTCGGTGTGCGTATAGATGATGGTCGAGTCAGTCACCGCTACTCCGCTTCACGTCTGCAACGTTTCTTGACATCAAGATATCTCCTGATCGGCCCTGCCTGTCACCAACCCCGGGTCGAGTTTTCGCGTCGGGCCCGGAGCGGGATCCGGTCCCGGTCGGACGGCCCACGGCGCGGCTGGCAGAATTCAGCCATATGAGCGCTCCTGGACAGGTCGTCCCCCGCATCCGCAGTCGAGGCCGCGCCGGGACGCTCGCAGCCGCGGCACGCCGGCGGCCGGTGCCGGCGGCCGCGCTCGTCGCGGCCGTGTCGCTGCTCGGCTTCGTGCTGCTGCGGCACTTCGCGCTGCACCTGGACCTGGTGGACCTGCTGGTCTACCGGGCCGAGGGCCGTGCGGTGCTGGACCACCAGTCGCTGCACGCCCTGCGGGCCACCCGCGCGCACCTGCAGGCCACCTACCCGCCGTTCGCGGCGCTGCTCTTCACCCCGCTCGCGGCGCTGCCCGTCGGCCTGCTGCGGGCGCTGGTCACGGCCGGCAACATCGGGCTGCTGGCGCTGCTGGCCCACCTCTCCTGCCGGTACGCGAACTGGCCGGGCCGCCGGGGCCGGCCGGTGGTCGTGGTGCTGGCGGCGGGCCTGGGCGTGTGGCTGGAGCCGGTGTGGACCACCCTGAACTACGGCCAGATCAACCTGTTGCTGGCCTGCCTGGTGCTGTGGGACCTGACCCGGCCCGACGACCGCCGCAGCAAGGGCGTGGCGATCGGCATCGCCGCCGGGATCAAGTTGACCCCCGGCCTGTTCGCCGTCTACCTGCTGCTCAGCGGGCGGATACGGGCCGCGGTGGTCGCTGCGGCGACCGGCCTGGGTACCGCGCTGCTCGGGGCGGTGCTGCTGCCGGGGGACTCGCTGACCTTCTGGACCAGGGACCTGTTCGACGCCGGCCGGGTCGGCAAGACCTGGATCGTCGACAACCAGTCGCTGCGCGGCATGCTGGCCCGGCTGTCCCACACCGCCGAGCCCGGCGGGTGGGCGGTCCTGGTGGTCGGGGTCGTGGGCCTGCTGGGGCTCGCGGTGGCCGTGGCCACGGCGCGCCGCGGGGCGCTGCGCGGTGCGGCCCCCCGGAGTGGCGACGGGGCCGGCGCGACGCCCGGCGGGGCCGTGTCCGGCGGTGCGGGGGCCGACGCGCGGACGTCAGGGGTGCCGGTGCCGGGAGCTCGTGGGTTCGGTGTTCGCGGGTTCGGTGTTCGTGGGTGGGGCGCCGCCGGCGGGGACCGGGTGCCTCGGGCGGAGGCCTGGGGTGGGGTCTGCTGCGGGTTCACCGCGTTGCTGGTCTCGCCGATCAGCTGGTCGCACCACTGGGTCTGGTGCGTCCCCGCGCTGGTCCTGCTCGCGGCGGAGGCCTCGGCCGAGGCGGCACGCCGGATCCCGGGCCGGGTGAGCTGGCGGGTGGCGCTGGGGGTGGCGGTGCTGGTGTTCACCTCCCAGTGCCTGTGGCTGGTGCCGCACCCCGGCGACCACGCGCTGCACCTGGCGCTGTGGCAGCAGCCCTTCGCCTCCGGCTATCCGCTGGCCGCGCTGGCCTTCCTCGGGATCGCCGGGTTCCGGCTGGTCCGACGGCCGCGCGGGGGAGCGGGAACTATCGCCCCCGAACCGGTCGTCACCATGGCGGGCGGTTCTTCGTGAACGGCCCGAAATGCGGTCGCCGCTACCTGGCGGTGTTCGGTTCCGGAGACGCTCGATAGGCTTCGCCCGTGATCCATGTGCCCGCGCCGCCCCGGCTACCCGCCCCGCACCGTGCTGCCCGAATATCAGGGTGCGTGACGCAGTCGCTGGTGACGGCGTCATGACACATACCGTCCTGGACCCTCCCGAGGACCCGGCCACCCGGCTCCGGCTCCCTCGTACCGGCCTGCTGCCGACGCGACGCGCGGACGCTCCCGCGCCCTGGGCGCCGCTGACCCGGCTGCTGGCGCGGCCCGCGGTCGCGGTCGGCCTCGCGGTGCTGGGCACCCTGATGCTGGCGCTCATCGGCGTGGCGTCTCCCAACGACCACACCCTTGAGGTCCGGCTGCCGCTGTCGCTGCTGCCGACGCTGCCCGGTGCCGCCTCGACGTACATCACCATCGGCGCGATAGCCCTGCAGCTGGTGGGGCTGCTGGGGATGCTCGCCGCCAACGCCGCGGGCTGGCGTCCGGACCCGCGCCGGCTGCTGCTGGTCGGGGCGGTCGCGGTGGCCGTCTTCGCCTGCGTGTCGCCGATCGGCTCCGCCGACACCGCCAGCTACGCCGCCTACGGCCGGATAGCCGCGCTCGGGGGCGACCCGTACACCACCGGACCCGACTGGCTCGGCGGCGCGTACGAGCACCTGGTCAGCAGCAGCTGGCTGACCACGCCCTCGGTGTACGGGCCGATCGCCACCTGGCTGCAGCAGTGCGCCGCCTTCGTCGGCGGCAGCCGTCCCTGGCTGACCATCTGGCTGCTGATGCTGGCGAACGGCGCGGTGTACGTGGCCGTCGGCTGGGTGCTGATCCGGACCGCCGCGGACAAGACCCGCGCCGCCCTGCTGTGGGCGGCCAACCCGCTGCTGATCGGCCTGCTGGTCGGCGGCGGTCACCTGGACACCTACATAGCGGCCCTCGCCGTCGTCGCCGTGCTGTTCGCGCGGCGCGGCCGGTACGTCCGCGACGACCTGCTGGCCGGCGTGTTCGTCGGACTGGCCTGCGGGGTCAAGGTCAGTGCGGCGCTGGTGGGCGTCGGCCTGGTACTGCCGCTGCTGCGCCAGGGCGCGACCGCCCGCGCGCTGCGGATCAGCGCCTCGGCCGGGGTCACCCTGCTGCTCCTCTACGGGGCGTACGGGCTGCACATGCTGGCGCCGCTGTCCACCGCCTCGGGCCTGGTGTCGGTGCCGTCGGCCTGGCAGCTGCTGCGATGGCTGGGCGGTATGACGATCGGACCGGTCGCGACCGCGGACGTTATCAGCGCCGCCTGGCCGGTGCTGCTGCTGCTCATCGCCTATCTGCTGTTCCGGCGGATCGGGCGGACGGCACCCGCGGTGGTGGCGCTGCCGTTCGCACTGGTGTTCGCCTGGATCCTGGTGGCCCCCTGGTGCATGCCCTGGTACGCGGCCGTGGTGTGGCCGCTGGTGGCGCTGCTGCCCAGGAGCGCGTCGGCCCGCTGGCTGGCCGTGGTCACCGCGGGCCTGGCCCTGGTGCACAACACGGGTGGCCACGGCTGGGTCTGGTGACCTGACGAGGTCCGGAAATGCCATCGATTGCCATGCCCTCGGAGCCTGGATATCGAGCGATCATCGACCCGATCTGACAGGCTGAGTGCATGAATGCCGCCGCCGCCCCTGAGGCCGCCCACGCTGCTCGTCCCGTCCGTACCGACCGTGCCGTCCGGGCCGGGGAGCCCAGGCGGCAGTCGCTGGCGGAGCTCGCCGGGGACGGGGTACTGCCGGCCGCGATCCGCGAGCGGGTGCTGCCGTCGAGCGGCGATCAGGTCGCGGTGCTTGCCTTCCAGTCGTCGATCTGAGCGGTCCCGATCAGACTCGATCAAAGGGGTCCCGATCCGAGCGGTCTCGACCGGTCGGCTGATCGTGCGTGCGGGCTGCCCGGTCGGTGGCGTGCGGGCGGACCCGGGCGGTGCTAGACCTGGAAGCGGAACGCCCGGGTCGGGTGCGCCGCCGGTTCCGTGCACCTGGGAGAGATCATGGCTGCTGCAAGCCCCTGGCCGCTGATCCACGCGGAACGCGAGGCGCTGATCGCAGACCTGGGCGGGTTGTCCGAGGAGGAGTGGGGGGCGCCCTCGCTCTGTGCGGACTGGTCGGTGCACCAGGTGCTGGGCCATATGACGGCCACCGCTCAGATGACGCCGCCCCGCTTCGTCGGGCAGTTGGCCAGGGCCGGTTTCCGCTTCACCACCTTCACCGCCAACGGGGTCGCCGAGTTCACGTCGGCCCGGCCGGACGACACCCTCGACGCCTTCCGTGCCTGCCTGGACCGCACCACCTCTCCGCCCGGTCCGACCGAGGCGATGCTAGGAGAGGCGGTGGTGCACTCCGAGGACATCCGCCGACCGCTGGGGCTGCGGCGCGGCTACCCCGAGGAGTCGCTGGTCCGCGTCGCTGACTTCTTCAAGGGCTCCAATCTGCTGATCGGTTCCAAGAACCGGATCGACGGTCTGCGTCTGAAGGCCGACGACCTGGACTGGAACCACGGAACGGGTCCCGAGGTGAAGGGCCCGATGCTGTCGCTGCTGATGGTGATGACGGGTCGTAAGGCGGCGCTCGCCGATCTGCGCGGTGACGGTGTGCCGACGCTGGTCGGTCGTCTCTGACGCGAACGCACCGGGCGTACTGTCACCGCGTGCCAGTGTCACCAGGCGGCGGGGCTGTCACCACTTGGCGGGGTGGGTATCCCATCCTGACCAAGGAAAGCAGCCCGAGTTAACGCCCGTCAACGGTGCGGGAGTTGACGGCTGCCTGTTTCAATTCACCTGACTGGCAAGGGATGCAGGTGGGGGTGCGGTCACCGCGCGTAGCCCGACCATCGGCGGTGATACTCCCGCCACAAGGGGGATTTACTCCGGGGTAAGTATCTGCATGCCCGTGGTCCTCCCGGTGTCCGACTCGCTGACCTGCGCCGGTGCGGCGAGGGCCGGGATTTCGCTCGGCCGTTCCGGTTGCGGGGGGCCATGCGCGGACGGCGGTCGGTGCGCCGCGCCGGCGGCCGGCCGGGGCGCTCGCGGGGCCGGGCGGTGTCACTGTGCGCACCGGGCGGCCGAAATCGACGTGACCCTGCCAGTCAACTATGTGACCCTCTTGTGGCGGGTGGGTGAGTCCGCTAACTTCCTCCCAACGGACACCACCCAGCGGGGTGGCGATCCGGAATGCTCAGTGTCATGCGCATGGCATAGCCTGCGCATCTCCCCTTCCCCCACCGTTCTGGGTCGACCCGGCACCCAGTGACCGACCATCAGGTCGACCAGACAGCTGCACGTGCGCGCGTTCTCCCCATCGCAGGACGGCACGATTCCGGACACCCCACGAAGGTAAGTCCGCGAGCCGTCCACACTCCCCAGGAGGGCCGTTCGTTGCACATCTCGTCCAGTTCCACATCGCGGCGCACACTGAGGACGGCCGCCGCGGCGGCCTTCTCCGCCGCGGCCCTCGTGGCCGGGGTCTTCTCCGCCGCACCCCAGGCGTTCGCTTCGTCGCCGGCTCCGCAGGCGCAGAACCACGCGACCGCCAACCCCTTCAGCCCCGCGACCAACCACGCGTATCGGCACGGGGCGGTCCCGACCCTCTCGGGCAACGCGCAGATGAAGTCGTGGGCGAACATCAACACGCCGAACGTGGCGACCGGTACCGAGACGCTGTCGTACGGCGGCGGCATCAACGGTGTCGGCGTCCTGGACGGTCACGCCAAGGTCTACCTGGTGTTCTACGGCAACCAGTGGGGCACAGAGAGCACCAACGGCAGCGGCGACGCGACGTTCTCGAACGACGCGGACGGCGGTGCGCCGGTCGCCCAGGAGATGTTCAAGGGCATCGGCACCGGCAACGAGCTGTGGTCGGCCGACCTGACCCAGTGGTGTGACGGCGCGGGCGTGGCCACCGGCGCGACCAGCTGCCCCGCCTCCGGCGCCAGCTACGTCCCGTACCAGAGCGGCGGCGTGCTGTCCGGCGTCTGGTACGACAACTCGGCCGCCTCGCCCAGCGCCGCCTCGGGCAACCAGCTCGGCACCGAGGCCGTCAACGCGGCCGGCCACTTCGGCAACACCACCGCCGCGGCCAACCGCGACGCCTACTACGTGATCCTGTCGCCCACCGGCGCCAATCCGGACAACTACCAGGGCCAGTACTGCGCCTGGCACGACTACACCGGTGACAGCTCGCTGACCGGCGGCGCGGTCAACTCCCCCTACGGTGACCTCGCCTTCTCCAACCAGCCCTACAACATGGACTCCGGCTCCGGCTGCGGCGTCGGCTTCGTCAACTCTCCTGGAACCCTTGACGGCTGGACCATGACCCTCGGCCACGAGTGGCACGAGACCATGTCCGACCAGTTCCCGGCGGGCGGCTGGACCAACAACACCGGCAG